>NZ_JBSHGZ010000021.1:55905-68988 GCF_053618075.1 Embleya sp. NPDC055664 | reverse complement strand
GTCCGCGTACCTGCTGGCGGGGGACCTGGGTCGCGCCACACCCCTGATCGAACGCACCCTCGCGGACTGCGAGCGAGTCCTGGGCAACGACCACCCGAAGACGCTGAACTCCCGCAACAACCTCGCGTCCGCGTACCTGCTGGCGGGGGACCTGGGTCGCGCCACACCCCTGATCGAACGCACCCTCGCGGACTGCGAGCGAGTCCTGGGCAACGACCACCCCGGCACGCTGAACTCCCGCAACAACCTCGCGCTCGCGTATGCGTCGGCGGGGGACCTGGGCCGCGCCACACCGCTGCTCGAAGGCACCCTCGCGGACTTCGAGCGAGTCCTGGGCAACGACCACCCCCAAACGCTGAGCTCCCGCACCTACCTCGCGTTCGCGTATGGGTCGGCGGGGGACCTGGGCCGCGCCATACCGCTGCTCGAACGCACCCTGGCGGACCGTGAGCGGGTTCTGGGCGACGACCACCCCGACAAGCTGCGCCTCCGCGGCAACGTCGCGTCCGCGTACCTGCTGGCGGGGGACCTGGGTCGCGCCATACCGCTGCTCGAACGCACCGTGGCGGACTGCGAACGGGTCCTGAGCGACGACCACCCCACCACGCTCAGCTCCCGCGACAACCTCGCGAACGCGTACCGGGCGGCGGGGGACCCGGACCGGGCTATCTCCCTGTTCGAACGCACCCTCGCGGACCGTGAGCGGGTTCTGGGCGACGACCACCCTGACACGCTGCGCCTCCGCAACAACCTCGCGTACGCGTACCGGGCGGCGGGAGATCCGGACCGGGCCATCCCCCTATTCGAACGCACCCTCGCGGACAGCGAGCGAGTCCTGGGCAACGACCACCCCGACACGCTGCGCTTCCGCGGCAACCTCGCGTACACATACGCGTCGACGGGAGACCCGGACCGGGCCATCTCCCCGCTCGAACACACCCTCGCGAACAGCGAGCGTGTCCTGGGCAACGACCACCCCACCACGCTGTTCCTCCGCGGCGCTCTTGCGGTCGCGTACGTGTCGGAGGGAGACCCAGACCGGGCCATCCCCCTGTTCGAACGCACCCTCACGGACCATGAGCGCGTGCTGGGCGACGACCACCCCGAAACGCTGCTCCTCCGCACCGCCCTCGCGGTCGCGTACGTGTCGGAGGGAGACCCAGACCGGGCCATCCCCCTGTTCGAACGCACCCTCACGGACGGTGAGCGGGTGCTGGGCGACGACCACCCCGACACGATGGCCTTCCGCGACTGCCTCGCGTACGCGTACGAGGAGGCGGGAGATCCGAGCCGAGCCATCCCCCTGTTCGAACGCACCCTCACGGACAACGAGCGAGTCCTGGGCGACGACCACCCCGACACCCTGATCTCCCGCAACAACCTCGGACTCGCGTACGACGCGGCGGAAGACCCGGAGCGGGCTATCCCGCTGTTCGAACGCACCCTCGCGGACCGTGAGCGGGTCCTGGGCCACGACCACCCCGACACCCTGACCTCCCGCAGCGCCCTCGCGATCGCCTACGAGGAGGCGGGAGACCCGGGCCGGGCCATCCCGTTGTTCGAACGCACCCTCACGGACGGTGAGCGGGTGCTGGGCGACGACCACCCCGACACGATGGCCTTCCGCGACAACCTTGCGATCGCGTACCGGGCGGCGGGGGACCCGGGCCGGGCCATCCCGCTGTTCGAACGCACCCTCGCAGACCGTGAGCGCGTGCTGGGCCACGACCACCCCGACACCCTGACCTCCCGCAGCGCCCTCGCGATCGCGTACGAAGAGGCGGAAGACCCGGATCGGGCCATCCCCCTGTACGAACGCACCCTTGCGGACCGTGAGCGCGTGCTGGGCGACGACCACCCCGACACCCTGACCTCCCGCAACAACCTCGCGGACGCGTACCAGGCGGAGGAAGACCTCGCCCGGGCCATCCCGTTGTTCGAACGCACCCTCGCGGACCGTGAGCGGGTGCTGGGCGAAGACCACCCCGACACCCTGACCTCCCGCAACAACCTCGGACTCGCGTACGACGCGGCGGAAGACCCGGATCGGGCCATCCCGCTGTTCGAACGCACCCTCGCAGACCGTGAGCGGGTGCTGGGCGAAGACCACCCCGACACCCTGACCTCCCGCGACAACCTTGCGTACGCGTACACGTACGAGGAGGCGGGAGACCCGGATCGGGCCATTCCCCTGTTCGAACGCACCCTCGCGAGCCGTGAGCGGGTGCTGGGCGACGACCACCCCGACACCCTGACCTCCCGCAACAATCTCGCGGACGCGTACGAGGAGGCGGAAGACCTCGCCCGGGCCATCCCCCTGTACGAACGCACCCTCGCGGACCGTGAGCGCGTGCTGGGCGACGACCACCCCGACACGATGAACTCCCGCAGCGCCCTCGCGATCGCGTACGAAGAGGCGGAAGACCCGGACCGGGCCATCCCCCTGTACGAACGCACCCTCGCGGACGGTGAGCGGGTGCTGGGCGACGACCACCCCGACACGATGAACTCCCGTAACAACCTCGCGGACGCGTACGAGAGGGTGGGAGACCTGGACCGGGCCGTCCCCCTGTTCGAACGCACCCTTGCGGACCGTGAGCGGGTGCTGGGCGACGATCACCCCGACACCCTGACCTCCCGCAGCGCCCTCGCGCACGCGTACGAGTCGATGGGAGACCTGGACCGGGCCATCCCCCTGTACGAACGCAGCCTGGCCGACTGCGAGCGGGTGCTCAACCCCGGTCATCCGTTGACTGCGGCGCTGCGGGCGAACCTGGAAGAGGCGCGGTCCGCGTAGCGGTTGCGAAACCGGCCGTCGGTGGAGACGTGAACCCGTCGAATCGATGTAGGCGCACTCACGACTCGTGGGGTGCCTTGAACGGGGTGACGGTGGTGGGTGAACCGACGGTCTCTCGCAGGGCGGTGTTCTCCAGCGCGAGTTCGTTGACGACTTGGGCATACGTGCGGACGAGTTCCCGGAGGTTCGCGCAGTGTTGCTTCAGCGCCAGGTGTTCGTTGCGCAGTCGGGTGAGGGGGTCGTGCCGGTCGCGTGACTCCGCCGCGGTGCGGTGAGCGTGGTCGGCCAGGTGCCGGAAGTGGTCGCGCAGGTCGGGGTGTTTCTGCGCGACCACCCAGTACTTGACCTGTGCCTCGATTGCCAACTGGACCGTCGAGAGGCTGCCGCTGGAGTGCTCGGGGGTCCCGGCCAGGAGCCGATCGGCCGCATCGAGGACGGCGATTCTCTGGGGATCGGTTTCGATGGCAGGCCAGGAGGTGGTCGCAGTCGTCAGGGGAAGTCACAGCCTCGGGTCGTGGGTTCGGATGATGGCGCGGATGCGGTCGAGTTCGGTCCGGGCACGGTGGTGGCGTGGTGAGGGGGCGAGGAATTCGCCGAGTAGGGTTTCGAGGTCGTCGGCTTTGCTGCGGAGTGTGACGATGTCGCGGTCGGTGTAGGCGATGTTGCGGCAGGTGGGGCGGCAGTCGTCCTGGTCGGGGGTGGCGCGAGGGTCGCCTTCGGTCCGGCGCACCTGGCAAAGTGCCTTGGCCTGGTCGAAGACGCAGGTCATCGCGCGGCCGGGATAGATCTGCAGGAGTGGGTTGGCGAGCATGTCGCGGGCTTGGCCGGTGTTGGTGAGGACTCGGCCGGCGAACGTGTGGTGTGCCGCGTCGATGCGGTGGGCGTAGGTGGCGGCGGCCGGGCCGCTGACCTGTTCGCCGGTGGCGAGTCGTTCGTGGTCCGCGGCGAGTTGTTCCAGCCGGAACAACCAGTCCTCGTAGGCGTGTTCGTCGGGGAATCCAGAGTCGTGGGAACCGCTGTACCCGAGAGTGATCCGGACGTGCAGGTGGCCGTACTGGATGGCTCCGGCGATCAGACCTCGAGGTTTGCGGACGATGTGCCAGGCCAGGGTTCGACGAAAACGCGCGGCGCCGATGGCGCCGTGGGGATCCGGCGGGATCACCTCGTGCTCGCGTCCGGTGTCGGAGCAGTAGATGCGGACCCAGGTCAGCAGGGCCGCGATGTCGGCGGGGATCGCCGCCGCGACGCGCGCTGTCCCCGTGCGGGTGTGGCGCCTGCCGTGGTGCGGGTGGAGTTCTGCGGGAAAGAGGAGGTGGCTGTGGTGGAGGCGTTCCAGGACGGTGACGGCGGCGGCCGTCTGCTCGACGACGACCCACGGATCCTTGCGTACCCGCCCTTCGGGGATCTTGTTGCCCGCGTCGTCCCATGCGCCCTTGAACTGTCTTCCGCCGATGGACATGATCCCGGTGGCGGTATCGCGGTTCAGGCATCCGCGTTCGAGGTTGAGCGCCTCCCCAGTGCGCATGCCGGAGAGGTAGCACACGACGACCAGGCACGCGGTGCGCAACAGCGCCGCCAATTCCGTCGCCTCGGCGAAGCCGATGCGCGTGGTGCGCCAGGGCCGACCGTCGACGCGGCCGGTGACGGGGCTGCTTAGGTAGGCGTCCGGGGCGACGGGCAGGCCGGATCGCTCGACGGGTCCGCGCAGGCGCGCGCTGCGGGTGAAGGCGGACTCGCTGCTGCGGAACAGGCGCACCAGGTGTGGCCAGTCGATCTTCGGCTCGCCCCCGGGACCGGTCCGGCCCGGGAGGCCCTGTCCGTCGGCCCGGAGGCGGGCGAGGTAGTCGAGGAGGTCGGGCAGGACCTCGTCGATGGTGCGGCGGGCGACGCGAACGCCACGTTTGCGGGTGGAGGGCCCGTAGGGGTAGAGGCGCAGGTGTTCGTGGAAGGCGGCGATGATGTCGTCGGCGAAGTCCTCGACGAAGCGCAGCGACCACATCAGCAGCATGTCGATGGTGTCGGCCGCCAGGCGTGGGGTGCGGTTCTCGCGCGGCCTTGCCCGCCCGCCGAGCAGAGCCGCGGGGTCCTCGCCCTGCCACGGTTCCGCTTCGGGAAGCCGTAACGGTGCGGGCAGTTGATCGCGGTGGTTCCACAATCGCCGTACTTCGACGAGCAGGCTCGACTTCTTGGAGGTGGTGGCCTCGGAGGCGACCACGTCGGCGAGGTAGCGGTTCAGGTCCCGGGCGTGGACCAGGTCGCAGCGGTCGATGCGGTGGTTGTCCAGCCAGACCAGGAACACGGTGAGGCGGGGCAGGGCGAGGGTGAGGCTGCGCAGCGCCAGTCGCGTGCCGCGGGTGCCCCGCAGCCGCCGGGGCGCCTCGTGGTTGATCAACTGCCACACGTAGTGCTTCACGTGCTCGCGGAACGCCCCGGGGACGGGAACGAAGTTCAACCGGCAGGTCACCGCGTGGGCCTCGAACAGCCCCGGCGTCAGGTCCCAGTGGTC
Source organism: Embleya sp. NPDC055664 (assembly GCF_053618075.1). Lineage (NCBI taxonomy): Bacteria > Bacillati > Actinomycetota > Actinomycetes > Kitasatosporales > Streptomycetaceae > Embleya > Embleya sp. NPDC055664. The sequence goes on along the minus strand of NZ_JBSHGZ010000021.1, from coordinate 63,685 downwards.
GTCGTCGAACACCGACCCCGGGGTGATGCCGGCGGCGGGGTTGCGTGTGCGGTGCAGCAGCACGGGCGTGTCGCCCGCCGGAAGGTCCGGCGTGGTATCGGCCGGGGCGGGCGTGGGGTGGTTCACGACGGGTCCAGTTCTCGGTTGAGGAAACGGTCGGCTGGTTCACGCTGGGCGGGCGTCGCGGCGCGCCTGGCGTCGGCGACGGCCACCTCTCCGGCGCGGTCCAGCAGGTCGGCCAACTGCGCGTGGGGCAGGGCGAAACGCTCCGCCCAGCGCAGCGGTGTCACGGCGGATCTGCGGCCTGCCACGGCGTCGTGTACCAGCACCTGTAGCGGCAGGTGCGCGGGCGTCGCGCGGGCGCACGGGCAACTGAGGCAGAGCATGAACGATGCCCGACACGGTCGACCCGGCGGTGTGTGCGGGCCGCCTGTGTGGTCGACGCAGGCCCCGAGCACGGTGTCCAGCTCGCCGGCGAGCATCCGTCGCAGCGTCGTAGTGTCCATCCCGTGTCGGGCGGCGACCCGCGCGGGGTCCGTGCGTGCTTCGGTGATGTCGCTCTGGTCGAGGGTGTGCAGCCGTGCGCGGGTGGAGGCTTTGGCGACCTGCTCGGCCAGGGCGCCGGCCACGACCCGTTGGTACTCGATCAGGTTGCCGCGATTGCGGACCAGGTACTCGTTGGCCAGGGTCGCCTCGGTATGGGCGACCGGACGTTGCTGCGATTCGGTGTACGTCAGCCGCAACCTCCCGAAGGTGAACTGCAAGCAGGTGTCGGCGGCGTCGGGCGCGGGGGTGTCCGTGCGCAACCGATGGCGTCGTGCCCAGGCGAGGGTCAGTCCGCCGTCCAGCCTGGTCCGCAGTCCGCGCCCGACGCCGCGCCCGGTGCCCGCCCAGAACGCGAACAGGCGGTCCGACCCCAGGGCGTGTCGGGCGGGGGCGGCCAGGTCGTGCAGGAGTGAGTAGACGCCGAACCCCGAGTGCAGATCGACATCCCGGGACGGCCGCGCCCTGTTCCCGGCGGTGCTCGCGCGGGCCGCGCTGGGTGGTCCCGTCCAGTCGGGAACGCCTGTCAGCGCGACGTCCATGTGGCGCCGGGAACCGCGACGGGGCTTGTCCAGTTCCACGATCGCGGTCGCCCGGTCGCCGGTGTATCCGTCGGCTCGGTGATGCGCTGCCGGGGCGTTCACGATCGTGCCCTTGTTCTGACCGGTCAGCCCGACGAGCAGCACCGCGAATGCCGTGGCCTCGACGGCGGACAAATGGAGCGCGGTCATGTGGTCCTCGACCGAACCCAACGCGCTCACCCAGTGCTTCGGGGCCCTTGTGGCGCCCTTCGTGCGTGGGACGTCGAGATGCCGCTCGACGTGGTCCAGTAGTGCGGCCCGCTCGTGGAGCTCTCCCTTGAGGTCGCCTCGGCGCCAGCGGCGCAGGAGTTCCCGGTTGCCTCGGATCCGGTCGGCCGCCCGGCGAACGTCGAGGCGGGCGGCATGGAGGATCCGCTGGTTCTCGTCGCGACTGTAGCCGGACTTCGCCGCGATCCTCGGACGCGGCGGGTTGCGCTGGGCCAACGCGGCGCGGAAGGACTCGCCGATCCCGTCGAGCTTGCGCAACGTGGTCTTGAGTTCGCCCAGTTGAATCGTCCCTCCGACGTGTTGCCGCCGGGCAAGGAACCAGCCGTCCAGGTGGGCGGGGGTGAGCTGGGCCGCCTCGGTCGGTGGCGTCGTCAGATCGCCCAGGTAGTCGGCGAAACTGCGCAGGGTGCGGAACGTCTTGTAGGCCGAGCCGCTCGTACGCACCCTGCCGCCGGGCCTGGTGCGTTCCGCAAGAGCCGCCGCGAACGTGCGGCGCAACCGCGGGTGGACGCGCCACGCGGTGAAGTCGAACTCGTGCGCCGGCTGGGCGGCGTCCTCCGGGACGAACCTGATCCGGCAGACCTCCTCGTCGACGACCCGGGCAACGGGGATGAAGCTGGCGGGTGGGAGCGCGGCTCGGCGACCACCACGGCCCGCAGTCACCGCGCCTCCCGCAGCGGATCCGAGTGCACGCGCGGGTGATCCGCCAGATAGTGCTGTGACCGCATAGGTTCGCCGGGTCGGCAGTCGTAGCGGTTGGATGTGCGGTGACATCCGATCCGACCGCTGGAGGCGCGGTGGCCGAGCCCGTCCGTGTGCGCAGACTGACCGACCAGGAGGGGCAGAAGCTGCAGCAGATCGTGCGCCGGGGCAGCACCAGTTCGGTTCGCTACCGGCGGGCGATGATGCTGCTGGCCTCGGCCGGCGGGAACCGGGTGCCGGTGATCGCCCAGCTGGTGCAGGCCGACGAGGACACCGTCCGGGATGTGATCCACGCGTTCAATGAGAAGGGCCTGGCCTGCCTGGACCCTCAGTGGGCGGGAGGCCGTCCCCGCCAACTCAGCGATGAAGACGAGGACTTCGTCATCGCGACGGCCACCACCCGCCCGGTCAAGCTCGGCCAGCCGTTCACCCGCTGGTCGCTGCGCAAGCTGGTCGCCTACCTGCGCAAAGTGCACGGCCGGGTGATCCGCATCGGCCGTGAGGCGTTACGGTGCCTGCTCGCCCGCCGCAGCGTCACCTTCCAGCGCACCAAGACCTGGAAGGAGTCCCCGGACCCCGGACGGGAGACGAAGCTGGACCGTATCGAGCACGTCCTGGACCGCTTCCCGGACCGGGTTTTCGCCTTCGACGAGTTCGGCCCGCTGGGGATCCGGCCCACCACGGGCTCGGGCTGGGCCGAACAACGGCGTCCCGACCGGCTGCCGGCCACCTACCACCGCACCCACGGAGTCCGGTACTTCCACGGCTGCTACTCGGTGGGCGACGACCGCCTGTGGGGCGTGAACCGGCGCAAGAAGGGAGCCGTGAACACGCTGGCCGCGCTGAAATCGATCCGCGCCGCCCGGCCCGACGGCGCACCGATCCACGTGATCCTGGACAACCTGTCCGCCCACAAAGGCGCCGACATCCGTCGCTGGGCGAAGAAACACAAGGTCGAGCTGTGCTTCACCCCAACCTACGCCTCGTGGGCGAACCCGATCGAAGCGCACTTCGGACCGCTGCGGCAGTTCACCATCGCCAACTCCCACCACCCCAACCACACCGTGCAGACCCGGACCCTGCACGCCTACCTCCGCTGGCGCAACGCCAACGCCCGCCACCACGACGTCCTGGCCGCCGAACGCAAGGAACGCGCCCGCATCCGCAGCGAGAAGGGCGTCCGCTGGGGCGGCCGACCCGCTCTCGCCGCATGATCAGGCAACACGGCGAACGTTCCAGGTCACAGCACCACCTCCGCCGCCGCGGATCCGTCCGGGCTACTTGACCAGCCGGAAGGCGGGGTGCCCAACCCAGGCCCGCAGGAACTCCGCCGTTCCCAGCGCCATCCGGTCGTCGTCCGCGATCCCCAACACTCCCGGAAGGCCGGCGACGACCGACGCCTGCCCGTCCAGCAGCTCGGCTTTGGCCACGCCCCCGATGACATCCATGACAGCGGCGGTCAGCAGGGCCGTGGCCACGTGGTCGATCTCACGATTGCAGCCGGCGCTGACATTGACGGCATGGGTCGGCCCGAAGCCGAGGATGGCCTCCACCTCGGGCTCGTCCGCGTGCTCGGTCTCGAAGATGCTCTCGTCGCCGATACCTGGCCCCATCAAGTAGACCAGGAAGGGCCGACGCCAGTCTTCACGCTGCGGATTGAATCCCACCAGGGCCGTGAGCTCCTCGTCCGCAGAGTGGTTGCCGAGGAGTGGAAGCGGGAACGGCTTTCGCCAGTCCTCCTCTCGCCTGTCCTCGACGCCCAGTCGCTCTGCGGGCACGTTGACGTCGAAGAACCCGGGCCGCTTCTCAGCGAAGTGGGAGGAGAGCCCCACCATCAACGCGCGGAGCTCCCGCAGCACGGCCGGGGAGAGCGGCTCCGCCAACTCGATCACCAACGTCGGACCAGACATGCCGGGAGCCTAGTTTGATCGGCTCCGCGACCGCGCAAAATCACTCCCACACCGAGTCCGGCCGATCCGAGAACCGACGCCGCCAACCCGGCGAACCTATGCGGTCAGAGCACTAGGAACGTCCGTGATCCGGAGGGAGTCATCGGCCATGTGCGGGCCCGTACCTCACTGACGGACCACAAGGCATGGCGCGTTGAGGGCTTCCACCCGGCTGCGCGATTGGTCGGGTAAAACTAGGCCGCCTTGGGTTGACGAAGCACGGTCCATCGACTGACGCCTCCTGCCCGCCATCCAAGCGATACAAGGCGTCAAGGTGTGTGTCGGGCGGCTGGGGCGACGACGTTCCCGGGCATGGCCCAGTTGCCCCGTATCGCCCCCATGCTCGCTACCCCCGGCACGCTCCCGCCCAGCAGCCAGGATGACTGTTGGGCGTACGAGACCAAACTCGACGGTCAACGCTGCCTGACCTATCTCCCCGGTGACGGGACACTCGTGTTGCGCGCCCGTTCCGGTGCGGACATCACCCCCGCTTACCCCGAACTCCACGCGCTGGCCGAAGCCTTGGGTGGGACACGTGCCGTCCTGGACGGTGAGATTGTCGCGGTGGACGAGCGCGGCCACGGTGATTTCGAGCGGTTGCAGTCGCGGATGGGCCTGGCGGCCTCGCCGGCGAAGGCGGCTCGGATGGCTCGGGAGGTTCCGGTGTACCTGATGCTGTTCGACGTCGTGCTCCTGGACGACCGAGACCTGGTCGCCGAGCACACGTCCTACGTCGATCGCCGCCGGCTCCTGGAGGATCTGGATGTGCGGGGCGCGCGGTGGTCGACGCCGGCTGCGATCGTCGGCCACGGCGAGACGGCTTTGGCGGCGACGCGGGACGCGGGCCTGGAGGGCCTGGTCTGCAAACGCCTCGCCTCGCCGTACCGGCCGGGAGCGCGTTCGCCGGACTGGATCAAGATCCGAAACTGGCGGACCGTCGACGTGGTCGTCGGTGGTTGGGTACCGGGCCGCGGCCGATTGTCCGGGCTGCCGGGGGCGTTGCTGGTGGGGGAGTTCCACGAAGGCGCGCTGCGGTACCTGGGCAGCGTCGGAACCGGCTGGAGCGACCGGGAGCGGGCCACGCTCGCCGAGTTGCTCCGGGTGGCCGCCGTCCCGCGGTGCCCGTTCGAACGGGCACCGCGGTGGTCGGGGCGCGGTGGGTGCTGCCGCGCCCGGTCGGCGAGATCGCGTACGCCACCCGCACCCGCACCGGCCTGCTGCGCCACCCGTCCTGGCACCGCCTGCGCCCGGATCTGGCGCCGGAGGATCTCGTGTGACTGGTCGAGATGGATGTGACCTGGTCGCGATATCCGTCACCGCGCCTGCCGGCCCTCTCCCCGAGGTGATGAGTCGTGACACGGCAGTTGGAATCTCGCCATGACGGTTGGAACCGGCGAGGTCAGTTGGTGGAGTGGCCGGGGTCCTGGGCCTCAGAGCTGGTCTTTGAACTGGCACGTCGTCCTACGCTGTCGAGGTGAGCGGCGGCAAGGTCGTACGGCTGTGGGTCGGTGGATCGGATCGGTTGTGTCCGGCCTGCGGCGCGGTGCTGGCGCCGGACGTGAGGCCTGAGCGGGTGTATTGCTCGGGTCGTTGTCGTTCCGCGCAGTGGAGATTCGTGCGGCGGAGCCGCGCGAGGGTGAAGGCGCTGGTGAACGCCTCGGGGCGGATGGCGCGGTGCGCCGAGTGCGGTGTCGCGTGGGTTGCCGGCGTCGACCGTCAGGCGACGGCGCTGTTTTGTTCCGGGAAGTGTCGGACGCGGGCGTGGAGGCGTCGGCGGGCCGACGACGCGGGTTGAGGGGGCGCGCGGCGGCCGCCGGTCTTCGGGCGAGGGTGGTCACGGTTTCGTCACGCCGGCCTCGGCACACCGGGCGGGTTCCGTTTTGTGTGTTTGGTGTCGTTCGTTTCGGTGTCACGGTGACGGCGTCGCGAACGCCGGCGTGACGGCGTCACGGGTGCGCCGGTGGCGCGCGGTGGCTCGCTTCCCGCGCCGGGTGGGTGCTCCTGCCGGCCGGTGCGCGCCCGGTTCGACACTGGGCCCGCGCCCGCCGGGTTGGCATCGGCCGAGGGTCGTGCCCGGCGCGCGGAGGCGGTGGTTGCCGTGTCGGAGAGGGTCGGGCACGTCAGCGGGGAACGGTTCGAGGAGTTGTTGCGGCTCGGGCGCGAGTTGGTCGACCGGGTGGCGCGTTCGCAGATGGAGTTGGGCGACATGGCCCTGGAGATCGAGCCGTTGGGGCCGTGGGGTGGTGGGCAGGCGGCGCCGGACGAGGAGGTCTACACGGTCGAGTCCGCGGTGGGGATGTTCGCGGAGGGCCTGGGGCTGGCGACCAGCACGGTGTTGCGCTACCGCTGGACGGCCTCGCGCTGGCCGGTGGAACATCGCCTGCCGGGTGTCTCGTATTCGGTGTTCATGGCGTTGGCGTCGATACCCGACGAGCGGGAGCGGTTCGCCACGCTGGCCGATCCGCCGGTGCACCCGCGGACCGGGGAACGTCGGTGGCGGCTGGACGAGGCCCAGCGGGTGGTCGGGTGGAGGGTGAAGCACCCGGCGACGAAACAGGAGCGGGTGGAGAGGATCCGTGACCTGGCGCGGGACGACACGGTGGCGGCGCGTGCCACCGCGGATCTGTTGCGCAGGCCGGAGGTCGCGGCGGCGGCGATGGGCGACACCGCGGCGAAGCGGGTGGTCAACGCGGTGCAGTTCGAGGACAGCGGGGACGCGGCCCGGGTCGCGGCCGAGTTGTTGCGTCGACCGGAGGTCGCCGCGGAGGCGATGGGCGACAGCGGGGCCAGGCAGGTGGTGAACCGGGTCCAGTTCGACGACCCGGGCGCCGCGGCGGAGGTCGCGGGCGAGTTGTTGCGCAGGCCGGCGGTCGCCCGGCGGACGATGGCCGATGCGGGGGCGCGTGAGGCGGTTAACACCGCGCAGTTCGACAATTCCCGCGAGTTCGACCGGGGGCTGCGGGAGCGGTTCCCGGCGTTGGACAGGGTCGAGCGCAGCGCGCAGTTCATTGATCTGCTGGGTGTGTGCGTGGCGTTCGTCTCCGGCGCGGGGCGGGCCGTGCCCGGGTTGCGCGGTCACCGGTTCAGCGCGGACGAGCGCGAGGTGCTGGCCTCGAACATAGCGAGGATCCGGGCGACGGCGGATTGGCTCGAATCCGTTCTCGAAACCGGGGCGGTCGACCTGGACGGCGCCCTCGCGCGCATTCTCCGGGGCGAGTAGGCCATGACGCGGCGGGCGTTGCCGCCGAACGTCAGCGGCCAGCGGGTGAGGGTCGCGTTGCTGGAGGCGCGGCCGGTGGGCCTGCACATGCCGCATCTGATCGCCGTGACCGAGTTGTCCCGCAGCCAGGTGCGCCGCGGCATCGCCTACCTGCGCGACACCGCGGCCGAGCTCGGGTTGACCCCGTTGATCTGGGATCGCGGCCACGGGTATCGGTTCACCTCGAACCCGGAGGACTGGATGGCCTACGAGCTGCGGGCGTTCCGCAAGGAGACGTCCGCGATCAAGCGGCTGATCAGCGGCTGTGTGATCCCCCACTCGTTGCAGCGCCCCGACGACAAGGCCGTGCAGTTGATGCTCGGGCAGCTCGGCGGCATCGAGTCGGGGTTCGAGTTCCTGATCATGCAGTTGGAGACGGCCCGCAGAACCGCCTGATGCCACGAGGGAAAGGGGGAGGGCCATGGGGCCCCGGGCCCGCGCCCAACCCCCCCCAAACCACCCCCCACCAAACCCCCCAAACGGGGGGGGCGGCGGAGAGGGCGCGGGCCAAACCCCCC
>NZ_JBSHGZ010000021.1:0-55895 GCF_053618075.1 Embleya sp. NPDC055664 | reverse complement strand
GATGCCCTCAACCAGGCCATCCGACTGTTGAGCCTGCGGCACCGGGCCCGGGCCGGGGGGGGGGTGGCGCCCCCCGGGCGGCCCCCCCCCCCCGACAAGGCCATGCGCACCAGACCCGGACTGCGGGAGGCGGCGCGGATGCGGCGGCGGCGCTACCCCTCCGACACGACCGATGCCGAATGGGCCGTGCTGGAGGCGTTGTTGCCGGTGGCCGCCTGCCGGACCCCGCGTGGAGGGCGTCCCGAGAAGCACCATCGCCGCGACATCGTCGACGCGATCCGCTACGTCACCGACAACGGGATCAAGTGGAGGTCGCTGCCGGCGGACTACCCGCCGTTCCAGACCGTGTTCGGATTCTTCACCCGGTGGGCGGCCGCCGGGGTGGTCACCCACATCCGCGATCAACTCCGACGCCGTCTGCGGATCCGGGCGGGCAGGAGCCCCCGCCCGGCGGCGGTGATCCTGGACTCCCAGTCCGTCAAGGCGTCCGAGACCGTCCCCGATGCGACACGGGGCTGGGACCCGGGCAAGAGAATCAACGGCCGCAAACGCCACATCGCCGTCGACGACCTCGGCCTCCCGGTCTCGATCCTGGTCACCGGCGCGGACGTCCGCGACGCCGACGCCGCCCGCGACCTCCTGCTGCGGCTGCGGCTGACCAATCCCGGCATCGTCGTCGCCTGGGCCGACTCCGCATACGCCGGCCCGCTCGCCGACTGGGCCGCCACCCTCGGCATCACCCTCGAGGTCGTCCCGCGACCGAGGAACGCGAAGGGCTTCGTCGTGCTGCGCAAACGCTGGGTGGTCGAACGTACGAATTCGTGGACGCTGCGGGCCCGTCGCAACGTCCGGGACCACGAGACCCTGCCCACCCACAGCGAGGCCCACATCGGTTGGGCGGCCATCGCCGTGATGACCAAGCGCCTCACCCGCAAGGGCGCCACTGCCATCCGCACCACCCCCTCCTGGCGAAAGCACGAACGCGCGGCCTGACCCCCGGATCCGCGAGCTCGGGACGACCTCCCCCGCGACCGGGACTCGTTCGTTCGAGGACGGTCTCGCGCCGATCCGCGCAGCCGCGTGGCAAGCGCGTCGTCGTCCGGCCCGTGCCCCGGAGTTCGGCTTCGTCGTCGGGCCGCCGGTACTCGCCCGGCACCGTGTCTCGCTCGTTCCGTGGCCTGCAATCGCCCTGCCCACAGGGGTGGTTGGCGTATATCGTCGCGAAGGACGACGAATCCGCGTACCTCGGCGTCCGTTCGCCGCCTCGCGTCGGTACCGCGAAGCGGTCGGGTTCTGTGATCTCCGGTCTTCCTCACGACAAGGGAGCAGCAGTCATGGCGAACGCGAGCACTTCAGGAACCGGCCCGCAGGCTGCGGGCCTCGCGCGGGGCACCATCACCACGGTGGTGGGCACCGGGCAGCGGGGATCCATTCTCGGCGACAAGCCCGCCACGCAGACGGCGATCGAATCGCCGTTCAGTCTGACGGTGGACCGGGACGGCAACGTGTATGTCGCCGACAGTTCTCTTCACCGGGTGTACAAGGTGTCCCCCGGGGGTGCCATCGCCGTGGTCGCCGGGAACGGTACCGCCGGGTACCCGCCCGACGGCGGGGCCGCCACCGCCGCCCGGCTCAACTTCCCTCTCGGCCTGGCGGTCGACGACGCCGGCAACCTGTACATCGCCGACCAGACCAGCCATATGGTCCGCAAGGTGGGTACGACGGGCATCCTCACCACCGTCGACAACCCCGGGAGCAACCGCCCGAGCGATGTGGCGGTGGACGCGGACGGCAACCTCTACATCACCGAGTACGGCATCAACTCCGTCACCAGGGTGGACGCCAAGGGCGTGGTCACCACCATCGCGGGCGGCGTGAAGCCCGGACCCTCGGGTGACGGCGGACCCGCCACCGCCGCCTGGATCCCCTATCCCATGGGTGTGGCGGTGGACGGCGGCGGAAACGTGTACATCGCGGAGTACGGCGGACACCGCGTGCGCAAGGTCGATCCGAGCGGCGTCATCACCACCGTCGCCGGCACCGGCATGGCGGGGAACGGCGGTGACGGCGGCCCGGCCACCGCCGCCTCGCTCAACGAGCCCAAGGGCCTGGCGGTCGACGACGCCGGCAACCTGTACATCGCCGACTCCTGCAACCACCGGATCCGCAGGATCGATCCGAGCGGCGTCATCACCACCGTCGCCGGCACGGGCACCGCGGGGTACGGGGGCGACGGGGGGCCCGCGACGTCCGCCCGGCTCAGCTACCCGTTCGGGGTCGCCCTGGACCGGGCGGGCAACCTCTACATCGCGGACACCAACAACTATCGCATCCGCGCGGTGGCGTCCGTGGCGACCATGGCCCCGCCGACGGCGGATCTGTACGGCGAGGTCGTCGCCCCCGCCTCCGTGACCCCCGGCGAGGAGTTCGACCTCGGCGTCCGGGTCAAGAACCACGGCCCCCGCCCCGCGGCCCGCGAGGACATCACCGTCGTCCTCACCCTCGCCGACCCCCTGCGCGGCCCCTCGGGCACCACCGCCCGGCACGTGACCCTCACCTTCACCGGGGAACGACTCCGGCCCGAACAGAGCTACCTCGACGCCACCACCCACGTCACCGCCCCCGCCGACACACCCCCCGGCACCTACACCTGCACCGTGGAGATCCGCTACGCCGGCGACCCCGACCTGTCCAACAACACCTACACCCTGCCCGTCACCGTCGTCGCGGCAACGCGCCCCGAGGACACCCCCCTGCGCGTCGTCCAGGTGAACGTGCCCCGGGCCGCCCCCGACCGGTTCACCCTCCTCAACCTGGAGATCCGCGCCCTGGGCAACCGGCCCGCGGGCACCGCCCCCGGCCCCGTCGAACACCGCCTCACCGCCCCCACCGGCTTCGTCTTCACCGGCGGCGCCTCCCACGGCTGGTACTACGACCGCAACACCATCACCGGAGGCCACGACACCCGCCTCGAGGACGACGGCAGGACCCTCGTCTTCTCCTTCGACCCCTACTACGACCCGTACGCCGGCACCGAGACCACCCACCGCCACGGACTGATCCTCACCATCGGCATCCACGCCCTGCCCGACGCACGACCCGGCACCCACGACGACGGGAGCATCGCCATCGGCGACCTGCCGCCCGTACCGTTGACCGCCACGATCGACTGAGCCGACACCGCGGATCGGGAGGCGGCACGGGCCCGGCCCCCGATGCCGCCGTGCGGGCCCGGTTCTCCCGAAGCCGCCGCGGCACGACGGGTGGCCGTCCGCGGCGACCCGTCGGCGCGTGCGTCCGGTCCTCGGGAGTCCTCCGCCCGTGCCGGCGATCCGCAGTCGCCTTCGTCGTGCAACCGCGACGGAGGCGGTGCCGGTGCGGACCCGGGTGAACCCGTACGGACACGTCGAGACCGACACGGGCCCGCGCCCGGGGATCGGAGCCCTCGCCGAGGTGCCCGAACCGCGGGCGGCGCCCGTCACCGGCGATGCCCCGGCACGCGAATGGCGTCCCTCTCCTCGCATCGGCGACGGGAGCGGCCGGACGCGACGTCCGTGCCGGTCCCGGCCGGGCGACGGTGTCCGGTGGCCCGGCCCGACCCGCAACCGCGGGCGTTCCGTCGCGGGGCGCGGGGCGCGTGTGGTCACGTCTACGGGCCGCCGTGGGGGAAACCGAAATCGGCGCGGTTGGCGTCCCAGCGTTTCATGGACTCGGTGATCCACGCCTGGCCCTCGAGGAGCGGCACCGACACGAACACGCCGGTGTCGGTGCCGTCGTGGATCTCGACGCGGGATGCCTCGCCGATGACGAATCGCAGCCGGGCGGTGTCGGACGAGCGGGGCCAGTCCGCGGTGAACGCCTGCTCGGGTTCGGGGTCCTTCTCCCCCTCGTAATAGGTGATGGCGCGCAGGATCAGGCGCCAGGCCTCGGTGTCCCTCCGGTCGAATCGTGTTTCGACCGTGCAGTCGACGAAGCCGCCGGCGACGGCGAACTGCGCGTCGTAGTGCGAGTCGGTGGCGCGTATGCGAACGGTGACGCCCGAGGCCGGCTCGGCCAGCGGGATCCACGCGACGGCGTCGGGCCGTGTGTTCGTGTCCATGGTCGGCAACCTACCGGCGCGACGCGTGCCCGAGGACGGGTTCGGCGAGCCCGCCTCCCACCGCCCCACCGACACATCGGAGGCGCCCGATCCCGGCGAAAGACCCGAAACCAAGGCACACTCCGCCTCACCGTGAAGCAAGACGTCGAACAACACCTCGCCCCCGGGACCCCCGAGACCACCCACGACAGCCTGGCCCCGCCGCCCAACTGCCCACTCGCTTCGAAGCCTTCCCCCACACGGTGAGCGCCCTTTGAGGCAGATCAAAGACAACCTCTCAGGGCTGACGGACTGGTTCGTGGCCTCGTGGAGGGCAAGTTCCTCGGGAGTTCCGACGAAGGCGGGGCCACAGCCGGGAGGGAGGCGTTCGACTACCATCGTGACGGCCTGCTCCGGCGTCGCCGCCGGTCCCACGAACTCACCGCGTAGGGGGCCGGAGACCCGGTAGCCGCCTCCTGTCGCGGGCTGGATGTAGGGGATGTCCCACGTCCATCGCTGCTCTGTGCAGCGGCTGAAGTGCAGCTCTCCCATTCCTGTCCAGGGGAACAACCGACGCAGGTGGGGTTCGGCGTAGGCCGCTTCGAGCAGTGCCGGGCGGATCCGCCCGTCGGCGCGAACCTTCTGCCAACCTGCTTCGACGAGCGCCCGGCTCGGAGGGGTTGTGTCCATGGCGACATCATCCCGGTCCTTGATCGGAACCGGTTCCGACAAGCTTGGCAACTCATCGCAGGTTCCTAGAAGCCTGACCATTTGGTTCCAATCAGCGTGTCCCGCGAGCCTCGAACCGCCAAGTGACCATGTCATCGCGGTTCCAACTACCGTGTCCCGGCACAGGTGAGCCGGGACACGGTGGTGGGAACCCGATTGTCCCGTCCGTGATGATCTGGACCCAGTCTCAGTTGATCTGGTCCGATTCGCTCGTCGTCTCGGATGATCTGGTTCGCCAGATCGTTCTCGGGCAACCCGATCCGATTCGCTCGTGGTTTCCGAAGATTCGGTCGGTTGCGCTGCTGTCGGTAGGGGATGGCAGGTTGCGTCGATGAGCTACGACCTTGCTGTGTGGGAGGGCGAGCGGCCGGCGGACAACGCCGCTGCGGCCAGGTGCTTTGTCGATCTGTACGACCGGTACATGGACACGGAGGGGCCCGCCGTTCCCCCGGTGGATTGCATCACGGCCTTCGTCGCCGCGCTGTTGGAACGGTGGCCGGATCCCACGGAGATCGACGACGATGACTCGCCCTGGTCGGCGGGGCCGCTGATCGGCGCTGCCTGCGGCCCGCTGATCTACGTCCCGATGAGCTGGAGCAGGGCCGAGGAGACATCCGCCTACGCAGCGGAGGTTGCCGCGTCGCTGGGTCTCAACTGCTTCGACCCGCAGGCGCGGCAACTCCGGCCCTGACAACGGCGCGGGAGCGATCAAACTTCGGCAGTGGCCGGGCTGGCGGGCGCCCCCAGGTCTGGTGCCCGCTCGAAACACGGCCGACCCGATCATTCGTGAACGCAGACGAACGAGACGCCCGTCGATCGATCTCCGGATTCACCCGTTACGGAGTTCGGCTTCGGCGCTGAGTGTTCTCATCCGACCTGGCAACCCCGCAGCTCAGCACGAGATCCACAGACAAGCTCAACGAGACAGGACAGCTGGTCAGAGGAGCCGAGCTCACCGAAGGCCGAAGACAGCAACGTCGTAGCGCTCGGTGACGGATAGGGGCTGGTCGAGTGGCTCGCTCTCGGCCGCGCGGGCAAGGCGCTCAAGTCCCTCGTGGAACTGCTCTGTCGTCAGGTGGGCAAACTTCGACTGCGGTTGGGTAGCCATCCGGGCGTGGTAGTCTCGCAGGTTCCGGGTGACGGGCTGTGCGAACGACGTGGTCCCCCGAAAGGCGAAGCCGGCGGCGGCGAATTCCGCGGCGACTTCCTCCTCGCCGGGAAACCTGTGTGCGTCGACGGCTCGCAACCGGGGCCAGTAGTCGTAGACCACGGCGTCCAGCCGCTCCTTGAACGTCGTGCGGACAATGACTGTCCCGCCGGCACGCAGTACGCGGGCAAGCTCGCGCACGGCTGCGGGACGGTCGGGTAGGTGATGGATCACCCGGGAGAGCAAGGCCATGTCGAAGGCGTCAGCCGGAGCGGGCAGGCACTCTGCGGATCCGGACGCATACTGCACGGCCGGATGCGGGTGATGACGGCGCGCTTCGGACAGCATCGGTTCGGACGGCTCCACTGCAAGCACGGTGGAGCCCGTGATCCAGCGTGCCATTGCCGCGGCGAACATCCCGGTCCCGGCTCCGACCTCGATGATGGCCGGCGACGGACGGTCCAGGTGTGATGCGATCAGCTCGACCCAGGCCCGCAGGGCACTCTCGGGCATGTCATTGCCGCGTTCGTAGGAGTTGGCCAGTCGCTCGTTGTCGTAGGCACGGTTCACGCGAACCGATCCTCGTCGATCGATCGGATTCCGACAAGGGTGGGTCAGGTCGCGCATGCCTCAAGGGCACCACGAGGTCGAACTGCGGCCCGGCGTCCTGTGGTTCCAACGATCATGGCCAGGTTCCAACCGACGTGTCACGACTCATCGGTCGCTGTTTGTCGTCGGGGCGGGCTATGCAGCCAGCCAACTCCGGCTGAGCACCCGTCCGAGCCACCTCGATGAGGCGAGGGCCCGCACGGCGAGCAACGGCGAAGCCGAAGCCGAGGACTTGAAAAGCACTCAGCGCGCTCCGGCCGGGCGTCTGCACCAGATGACCCGCGACGACCTCGCCGCGATGCTCCACGCACAGACCAGCGCTTGCCGGCCCGCGCGCCGCCCCACTCGCCGACGGCGCCTTCGTCGTCTGGGACGGCTTGGTTCCGGCCGAGCAACTCGCACACACCTACCGAACCCGGCTTCGCCTCGCCCAAAGGCGCGGCCAGGCAACTCTGGCCCTTGCCGCCGCCGTCGACCTCCTCTTCCAGGCGGCAAAGGAACCCCTCCGCATCGGCCAGATCCGCCCATCGGATACGTCATGGACGTTCGTGCTCTTCCTCAACGCCGACGCCACTTCAGTATTGGCCTGCACCGGAGTTGCCAGAAGCGATCTCCCGGCAGCGGCGGGCTCCGACGCGAGGTGACACGCCTGCCTTCGTGACGGCTATCAGGCTTCGGCCTGAGACTTTCGCTGCAGTCCCGGAAACTGCCACGTCCAGCGAGAATTGCCTCTTCGGCGTCTCAGTCAAGCTGACGAACCACAGCTCAGCGCCTGGGCTTCAACCATGCTCGATGAGACTGCCGGCACCATCCGGGCAGCGGTCCGTGGCCCAGCAAGTCACCCACGAGACGAGTCTCACCCAGACCTGTCAGCCCGCATCTTCATGACATGGTCAATGAGACGGGACAGCCAGGATCACGAGAGTGGCTGACCTTCTCCGGGTGGTGGGTCAGCATCACAATGGGATCGTGAGCTCAGACCATTTCCCCCGTGTCGAGGGCGACTCTCTGCCGCCCAGGCCCGCCCTTCCCGATCTGGCCGCGGCCCACGAACGCGGGCCGGCCGCTGCGGTCGAGGTGAAGTGGCAGCGGTTGATGCTGAGTTGGCAGTGGATGCGTGAGCGCCATGAGATCCTCCGTCCGACGCGGCCGTACCCGGGCATCGTTCCACTCCTTGAGGCGGCTTTCGCGGAACCCGGTCTGCGACAGCTCTTTCCTTTCACCAGCCACCACACCTTGTGCTTCAGCAGCTCCACCGAATACCCGTACGTCCCGCGGGTCCCGTGCGTCGACCCCTTGTCCGATGGGCGGTTCCGCGTCCGGCGGCCGCGCAGCTCCACCGTGATCGGTTTCGCCGACACCGCCGAGGAGGCCGTCGCTCTGGTCACCGCCCATTTCCCGGCCGCACTCGAACCCGCCGGCACGCGAGCCGACCGCCTCGGGCGGTGACATCGGAGCCGGCAGAGCACCTACTCTTCGCCGTCAAAGGCAAGGCCCGGTGAGACCGAACAACGGACCAAGGGCGTTGCCCAGCACGAACGTTCCACCCGCTGACCACCACCGAACTCGCTCGCCGCTTCGCACGCCATCACACCATCCCAGGGGCGGGGCCTCTCTATCGCCACTTCTGCAAAGCCACGTCGTTTGAGAACAGCGCGGCGGGCGTTCTCAGTCGACATGGCAACCGCGCTGCTCACGCCTGCTTGGTACGACATCTGCATTGCGACAGGACAGTTCGAGGCGAGGCTTCGTCTCTTTTGGGTGACACCTGGTTTCTGGGTGACGCGGTGGCGTGGGCGTTCCACGCTCGTATGTACGGACCAGGCCCGGTCCTGGCTCTATCCACGGCAGGATCTGCGCGCCGAGATCGAACGGCTCCGTCGACGTCACCCCGGCCCGCCGTCGGCAGCGATCCCGCCCGACCGGCAACGCGCCGCCGACATCTCGCCGTTGCGCACCTGGAAACCGCCACCTCGCGCATCCGCCGCTCGGAGGCGGAGACCCGGGAACTCCGCACGGCGCCGGCCCCGGGCGAACGCCGGGCCGCCGAAGTGCCCGGACAACCGCGGCCTCCTGGCATCATGCCCTCATGAACGTCTGGGCTCACGACGGCCTGCTCTATGAGGTGGATTCGGGCTACAGCCTGCCGGACGACGCCTGGCGGTACGAGTTGGCAGGCATCGCCGGCGCGCCCGGGACGGGACCGTACCTCGTCGTGATCATTCCCGACGCCACGCCGGACGACGGTCCCTTCACCCCGAAGCAGGCCGAGCACGTCCGGACGGTGATCCACGATGGACGGACCCCATGGCCGGTCCTCCTCCGCTTCGTGGACCTGATCGAGGGCTCCGGCGACGTTACCCACGGGCACGAGGCAACCTCGGACATCGGCACCCTGGCCTCGTCCAACAACGAATGGCAGTTCGCCGACCGGCGATTCGAGGTGAACTCGTTCCACATCGGCGACCGGGGTTCCTGGTGTTACGAGCTGTATGAGGTCGCCCCCGAGACGTCCGAGAACAACTACATCGAGGTACAAATCCCCGATGCTCAGCCGGCGGAGGGTTCGTTCGTTGCCGCGACGGCCGATCAGGCGACGTTCACGGCCCACGGGGCATGGACGCTGCCATGGCCGGTCTTCCGACACTTCCTCGACGTCATCGAGACATCGGGCGACATCGTCGCGGACACAACGACAGCCGGCCATCCCAAACCTACGCCGACACCGTGATCGACGAAGTCGGGACCGCGTCGTCGATCGACACGCCGAAGCGGAGTTCGCAAAGATTCGCCGGCCATTGCTGAACGCCTCAGTTCTTTGCCCCGTCCGCAACACCCGTCCACAACGGATCACCGCGGCTCGTAGCCGTGATCGAAATCGGAGTGCAAGACAACGAACGTATCCCCGCCACCTTTTCACCCATGCGGGAGTGGACATGGAAGTGATCGGACCGTTCGACGGCACCCGGGGCCGACGGATCGCCGGACGGCTCCGGGAGGATCACCTGCCGAGTCGTTGCAGAACGTGAAGCTCGACCTCGTGGCTCAGACTCCCAGGGCCATCAGTTCGAGGCCGGGCGGAGCCAGATCAACTGAGACACCAGCTGCCATCCGCGCGCCCGGGACCGGATCGACTGAGATTTCCGGCAACCCGGCGTCTCAATCGATCTGGTCGCCGCAGGTCACGGCCACGCACCCAGACCAGATCACTTGAGACGGGACACTGGTGACACCTATCTCGACCAGCCACACCTCGGGTGACCGGTCGGGATTTCTGTCACCGGTGACGGTTGCGCGGCCTGCGATCATGTGGGGATGGCATGGGACGTAGTGTTCTTCCTCGCTCCCGACGACGAAGTCGCCGCCGCGACGCAAGGGACGGGGCCCGGGCGGGCTTTCGAGTCCGTGGCATGCCGTTTCCTGGAGCCGGACAGTGCGATAGCCGAGTGGGACATGTACTTCTCGGAGCCGTCCGCGGACATCCCGGCGCCCGAACTCCTGCACCGGTGGTGGCCGGAGTGGGTGGTCGGCCCCTTCAATGACGGCGTCGAGGTGTTCGCTCTGCCTCAGCGGTTGATCCGGGCCCTGGCAGATGCCGGCCCCACCGAGTTGGCGGAGTTGGCGCATCGCTGGACCGCGAGGATCAGGCCGACCGACGGGGACGACATGACCGACGAGGAACTGCTCGGGGTCGTGCGGGGAGTCGCCCGGCTCGCGGTGTCCGCGGTGGACACGGGTGGCGGCCTCTACAGCTGGAGCTTCTGACCCACCGATGGAACCCCTTCGGGCCACCGGATCCCGTCGGGCCGCGCTACTCCGGGGTGTCAGCCGTCTCGTTCGCGAGCGTGGCCATGGCGGCGACCTTGAGGGCCTGGCGGTCGGGGGCGCTGTCGGCGCCGGCGTCGGCGCGGGCGGTGATCAACGCGCGCATCGCGTTCAGGCGTTCGGCGCGGCAGTCGTTGAGAGTGTCGTCGTCGCCGGCCTCGGCGGCGCACAGGCACGCGAGGTGGGCCCGCTCGAAGCGGAGCTGGTACTCCAGCAGCGGTCGAAGGCGGTCGGGCAGCGACGACGAATCTTCGGACATGTGTTCGACCATACGGGATGGCCGGGGCGAGCCGATCGAGGCACCCCGCCGCCCGCGCGCCTCGTTCGAGTGAATCCCGAACCCGCGCACCGCGCTCTGCGGGCCCGGCTGCGCCGGCTACCGCGGGTTGTGGCCGATGATCTGCGCGACGTGGCCTCCGGCGACGGCGACGACGAATCGGTGGCCGAGGGTGGTGGGTTCGGTGTCGAGGTGCAGGACGCCCTCGACACCCGTCTCCAGGACCGGTGTGCCGTCGACGATCGCGGTCCAGGCATGGGGGAGGGCCTCGTCCTCGGTCGGCCAGTCGAACAGGTCGAGGGTGACCTCGACGTCGCCGAAGCCGGGGAGCACGAGGTACCCGTGCGTCTGAGGCACGTCCATGTCCCGATTCTGCGGCGACCTGCGGGATCCCGCCGGCGACGGCGCTGCGTCGGGTGGTCGGCGTCGACCGGCGGAACGCTGGAACCCGCACAAGACTGTGCGGATGCGGGCCGAGTTGGCGATCTAACCTGCTGTCGTCCTCGTCGGTCCCGGTACCGCCGAGGAGCGGCGGTGGTCTAGGCGGGGCGGACCGTGTGCGGCGGGATGCGGCGGGCGGAGGGACGCCGTTTTCCGACGCTCGGGAAACACGCATATTCACTCGTGAACAAGACATATGAGGAGTAATGGAAAGCCGGCTTGGTCGCCGTTTCGTCAATTTTCGAGTTTTCGACTGTGGTGTGCGCCACATCGGAAAAGCCCAGTTCAGGAGTGCGGCGCGCCGCGTCGCCGGTCGCGGGTTCCTCGTTTCGGTCACTCGAAAGGATGAACTCACCGTGACGAGCCAGCGTCGTTGCGTACCCGTAGTGCCGTAGATTTTGTCCGCCGACCGCCTCTCGGGGGAGGTCCGATGCTCCCGCGGGGTTGCGGACACGTCCGGATCTCGTCCGGCACGTGACCCGGGAGGGCAGGTGGTTCCGCGGTGTGGCCCCGATAGAGGGAACGACTGAGGAATCTCGGCAGGGTCGTACGGAAGAGTGGTCCGCACGTCAGGGACTGGTCGCCGACGGTCATCGCGCTCGTCGACGAGCTGCGACGCCTCGGTCTCTTCTGAGCGTTGGGTCGAGGGCCCGGTCTCCACCGACCGGACTCCCCGTGACCCAGCACTCTGCCGGACGGTAGGGCGGAAGGCTCCTGGCTCGCGACCTCGGGGCCTTCCGCTCACACGCTCACCCGCGGGACGACCCTCCGAACGGGCAACAACCCCGGCGTCGGAAGGTCCGGTCGAACGAACGGCAGCCCGCCCATCATGCCCACGATCGCGTTCGATGCGCCACGACCGATCGACGCCGATTCGCGTGTCCACAGAGCCGAAACGGCCGATTCGCCGGCCTTCGAGCCGTCATCCGTGCAAGTGCATACCCGCACGAAGGAAGCCGTTCCCTCACCCGAAAAGGCGTATCGACGGCCTGTCTCATGCAAACGCCGTCCACCCACCCCCCGGTATTCACCCATACGAGTGAATCAGCGATGCGATTCGTCCCGCGATGCGACCGGTCCGGATCCGTGCGTTTCACCCGAACGAGGTGAACGCGGCACCCGAACGAGAAGCCACCCCACCGCTCGCCGGTCGCAAACGGCGCCGGTGCCGCGCGGACCGGCGCCGTCCGAGAGGTGAAACCCAGCGGCCACGGGGGAAGGGCCGGCCGGTGCGACGGCGACGGGGACACACCGGACCGCCACGCCGGGCCTCGTCCCCCGTGAACCTCACGCGAATCCGACGAACCACACATCGACCCGGCAAGGCTCCGGCGCGCTGTTGCTCCTGGTCCTCCCTGCCGCGCACGCGCCCGGCCGGGGCCGCCGGGATGGAGAAGGGCAGGGGGAGGGTGTCTCTCCCGGTGCGGGTACACACCAGGGAGAGATGTCGGCGTCCCGGCGACCCCTTGACCATGGCCCCTGACCAGGCACGATGCGGCCGGCCCCGTTCGAGCACGTTTCACCCTCGAACGCACCGCCGGCCGCACCCCACGCCCCACCCCTGCGGCTACCGGTCGGTGCCCCGACGCAGGATCTCGGCGGAGTTCGCCCAGATCGTCGCGTCGGGCCCGTGTTCGCGCAGCGCGTCGAAGCGGCAGATGTTCACGATCAACACCCCGTCGCGCACCGCCGGCACCTTCAGCGCGGCGCGCATCACGCGGTTACTGTGTCGGTCGAGTTCGGCTCGACCGGCGCCAGCGAGGACGACCAGGAGCGAGGGGCACAGCGGCCCGGGGTAGGCGGCCTGCCATGCGGGCCGGGTCGATCCCTGGAGCCGGCGCGGTCCGACGTGTACGCGGTGGGTGGCGTACCGGCCGTAGGCGGCGACCTTGCGTATCAGGCGCCACTCCGCCATCGACTTCCGATCGACCTCCACCCGCAGCCACCGCTGCTCCAGCGTCAGCACCGCGTCGGTGGTGACCCGCCCGCCCTCGATGGGGTGCGCGACCTCCACCGCCCAGTCCGTGATCTCGCCCCATCCGTGCCGGGCGAACTCGATCGCGGTCGCCGTCACCGTGAGCGCGTGCGCGGCCAACCCGCTGCGCAGCGCCGCCTCGCCGGTGGCGGCGCGCCGCCGCTCGGGCGCTCCGGCCTCGACCAGGGCGCGCCGGCCGGTCTCGGTCAGGTGCCACACCCACGCGCGCCCGCGAGGCACCCGGCCCACCAGGTCGGCGTGGAGCAGCTGCATTACCACCCGTCGCACGTACGCCGGCGACGTCAGATGCGGTGTCAGCGCGCGATGCAGCTGCGCGGTGTCGGCCACCCGGACCGCGCCCAGCATGGACAACACCCGCGCCCGCAACGGATCGTCCTCGAACTCGAACTCCATGGTCGACCTCCAGCCGCGCGGGCCCCTCCCGCGCACGCCGGGCATCCTGCGCGCACCCCCCTTGTCCGGCGTCTGTTCGCCCCGGTTCGCCCCGATCCCGCGGACACAGGTCAAGGGGTCGAACGGGCACGCCCGGTAGCGGTCAAGGGGTCGGGTGCGTCCCCCTTGACCGGCGTGGGCAGGGTGACGGTCCCTACCACCGGGCCGTGCCACTTCCATGCCACCTCTGCGTCACCTTCGTGCACCTTCCATGCACCCCGGGCGCGTCCATGCGTTCGCGGCCCCGTGTCGATGCCCTCTGGGGTCAGGTGGTGTCCGGTGTCCAGGTGTGGTGGGCGCGGTGTTCGAGTTCGTCGGCGCCGGGGATGCCGTCGGCGCGGAGGCGGTGCAGGCGGGCGCGCATGTCCTGGCCGGCGGTGTCGACCTTGAGGGAGCGCACGCCGTTGGCACAGGTGACGAATTCGTTCCAGGTGGTGATCGCGGTGTCGGGGTCGCCGCGGCGTAGGTGGAGTTCGCCGAGGTCGGCCAGGACGATCGCGCGGGTGCGCCTGCGGTCGAGGCCGTGGATGTCGAGGGCGTGGTGCAGGTGGGCCTGTGCTTCGTCGAGTTCGCCGAGGCGGGCGAGGACCATTCCGCTTTCGTGGGCCCAGCGGCCGATGCTGTAGTGGCTTGCCCAGGACGTTCCCGTGGTTTGGGCGGGGGCGCGTTCGATGTGGGTCTGGGAGGAGGTCAGGCATCGGGTGGCGGTGGCGTGGTCCTGGTCGAGGGCTGCGGCCTGTGCCAGGGTCGTCTCGTAGTAGGCGTGTGCGCGGGGGTCGGCGAGCGGTTGCGCGTGTCGTACGCACTCCTCGGCGAGGCGCACGGCGGTGGCGCGATGCCCGGCGTCGATCGCCTGCACCGCCATGCCGCGCAGCGCGGTCGAGGCGAGTTCGCGATCCGCTCCGAGGTCGCCGAGCCGGTGGGCGCGCGCGAAGTACCGTTGCGCGAGGCCGGGGGCGCCCTCGTCCTGGGCCATCCACGCGATCAGGTGCGCGAGTTCCCCGACCGCCGCGTGGAGTTCGCGGCCGGTGGTGTCGGTGTAGGTGCCGTCCAGCAGCGGTGACGCCTCGTCGGTCAGGTACCGGACGGCTGCGGTGCGCGCGATGGCGCCGCCGAGTTCGGCCGCCGCGTTGCCCAGCGCCGTGGTCATGGCCCGCACCCGAACGACGTCGCCCGCGCCGACGCGGACCGTGCCGGTGCGCGCGAGCGGCGCCGCGGATGCGGAGGGCGCGTCCGACAGGGACAGCAGCCCCGGGACCGCGCCTGTCGCGGCAAGGAATTCCCGCCGTTCCACGTCCGAGCCTCCCGCCGCCGGCGACACCGCCACGATATCCGCGCCGTCCCGCACGCCGAAGACCTTCGCGGGCTCTGCCGCATGCCCGGGAACGCCGTCGTGTCGGCGCACATGGGCGAGACGAACCCGAGTTCGGCGCCCGAGAGTCCGAGGATCCGTTCCAGCGCCAGCCGGTGGGCGCGTTGGGGCCAGCGGCTGTGTCCCGACAACCAGCGCCGCACGGTGCGTTCGTCGAACACGACCCCCAGTTCCAGGCGCCGCGCCTCGGCGTCCAGACCGGCGGCGAACTCCCGGGCCGAGGACCATCCGCGGGCGCCGGCCTCGCGGCGCAGGCGCGTGTTCGGGACCCGTTCGGTGATCGGTGTGGTCGCGGTGGTGCTGCCCATGGGCGCTCCCGTGCGGCTGCGGCGAACCCGACCTCCACGGTAGGACCGCGTGCGTCCGGCCGTCACCGCCTTCGCGGTCGGGCGGGGAATGTCCGCGTGATGTCCGTGAAGTGTCCGCCGGTTTGACCTCCCCGGCCCGCCGCGCGCGGTTGGACCGTGGGGTGCGGGGCCACCGCGACACACCGACGCGGTGGGCCCGACGCCCACACGGACGGACGAAGGAGAACCTTCACATGACGCGACCGTTGATCCTCGACCGCGCGCTCACCGCTCCCACCGGCGCGGTGCGGCCGCTGCCCGAGCACCATTTCGACCCCGACCTCGCCGCGAACGTGACCGCGGACGGGACGTTGCTGATCCACGCCGCCGACCCGTCGCTGGTCGCCGACTACACCGGCACCCAGGAGCCGAAGGGCATCAAGACGGATGACTGACCGGCCCTCGGTCGTGGTCGTGGCCGCCGAGCACGATCTCACCGCCGACCTGGTGGTGGACCGGCTCGGCGGTCGCGCCGCCGTCGTGCGCCTGGACCCGGGACGGCTGCGCGACGACCTCGAGATCGACGGGCGGTTCCAGGCGGGCCGTTGGCACGGCGTCCTGCGCCACGGCGACCGCATCGTCCCGATGGACCGCACGTGCGCGGTGTACTGGCGCAAGCCCACCCGACCCGAGACGATCGCCGCTTCCGTCGACCGGTGGCGCGCCCACGAGAACACCACCGCGCTCCTCGGAATCCTGAAGGCGCACCGGCTGAAGGTGTGGTGCAACGACCCGCTTGCCGCGGCATCGGCCGCGCTCAAGCCGGCGCAGCTCGCCTCCGCCCACCACAGGGGACTTGCCGTGCCGGACACCTTGTTCACCAGCGTCCCCGCCGGCGCCCGCGCGTTCATTCGCGATCACCACGACCGGGTCGTGGTCAAGGCGCTGACTTAGCGCGACCTCCCCCTGGTGCCGACCACCCGGGTGAGACCCGACGATGACTTGGACCGCGTCGCGGGCACCGTCCACTACCTCCAGGCCCTGGTCGAGGACCGCGTCTTCGATGCCCGGGTGACCGTGGTCGACCGGGCTGTGTTCGGCGCCCGGATCACCACCAACGATCGGGCCCTCGACTGGCGCACGTCACCCCGCGGTGGCTGCCACCACGCACCGCTCGTCGTGCCCGCCGCAGTCGCCGACGCGTGCGTGGCGCACGTGCGCGACCTGGGACTCGTCTACGCCGCGCTCGACTTCGTCGTCACCGCGCAGGGCTGGTGGTACCTGGAGACCAACCCCAACGGCGAGTTCGGGTTCGTCCAGGCCCTCGCCGACCAGCCGATCGCACAGGCGATCGCCGACCTGCTGCTCCACGGCCGGGTCGGACCGAACGACACCGACACCCCGCCCCCGCACGCCAGGATGGGGACATGAACCCGCTGCTCGCCGCCGCGATCGAAGCCCTCGCCCTCACCGACACCCCCCAGCCGCTGACCGAGCATCACACCCTCGCCTGGCGCGTCGGCGACTGGAAGATCAAAGCCGCCACCGAAGCCGTCCCCGTCGCGAACCTCCTCCACGAGGTCCGCGCCGTCGACCTCCTGCACGCCCAGGGCCTCCACCCGGCGACCGGCGCCCGCGGACGCGTCGGCGACGGGGTGTGGACCGCGCTCCCGTGGCGCGCCGGAACCACCCTGTGGATGTGGTGCCTGCCCACCCGCGAGGGCCGCGCCACCCCGGACACCGGACCGCGCCTGCGCGCGATCACCCACCACGCGTTCGACGCCCTCCACGCGCTGCACGCCGCCGGATGGCACCACGGCGACATCCAACCCACGAACATCCTCATCGCCGACGACGAGACGAGCGTCGCGTTCATCGACCACGACCTCGCCCAACACGCCGACCTGCCCCCGACCGTGCCGTACCGGGGCGGCATGCACCAGCCCACCGCACCCGAGATCGCCCGACTGATCCTCGACACCCCGCCCGAGACCCACATCGAACTCACCGACGCCGCAGAGCGGTACAGCCTTGCCGCGGCGATCCGCTGGGCCTGGACCGGAGCCTCGCCCGCGGGTACCCGAGACATCGGGGGCGACGTCACGGTCACCGACCTGTACGAGGACATCGCCACCGGCCACCGGCGCCCCACCTGGGCCGACACCCGCCCCTGGCCCGACCCGGTACTCGAAACCCTCCTGGACGCATACATGTCCCTCGACCCCACCACCCGAGCCGAATCCGCCCCGACACCGCGCGTGCGCGCGTGACCCGATCCCGCGATCGCGACGCCGCCGGACCGATCGCAGCGTGCGCCGCGCATCGGTCGGCGCGGGCCGAGGCACGCCGCCCGGATGGCCTCGGGGCGTGCGCCCGCCCGGCGACCCGGGATGGAAGGACACCGCCGTCGCGTGGCTGCTCGACCTGTGTCCACCCGGGTACCGCAACCACGACGTGCTGCGGAAGTACCCCGTGATCCTGGCCCGCATGGCCCGCCGACACGTCCAGGCCGCGCCCGCCGCCGCCCGCGACGGCTACGGCACCGCCCGCCTGGGCCTGCGCGACGCCATCCCCGTCCACGCGATCGACGGGGTGCTGAGGATGTACGAGTACGAGGGATCCCACGCCGCGGCGACGGAGCGCGCCGTGGGCCTGGTGGAGCGGGCGCTGGCCGGAGAGCGGTGGAACGCTCGGTCGCGCACACCCGACCCGACCGACTAGCCGGAGCCGCAGCGCATCGCGCAGTTCTTGAACCGTGTTCTCGTGGTGGTGCCGGGCGGGGGTGGCGGTAGAGGTCCGGGCGCGGTGGTGGACGAATCCGCTGCGGCAGGCGGCGGGAAGGTCCGTCAGGACAGCGGTCCTGTGCCGGCACGCCTCGGCACGTGACGCCCGCCGGCATGGGGGAGGATGTTCGGCCAACTGCAGAACGAGTTCAAGGCAGGTTCCCGCGAACAGGCGCCGTGCGACGGCCCACCGTGAACATGCTTGGCCCGACCGTACCTGCGGCAACGTCCGGGGCCTGCCCGGATTCGAGGGAGATCTCGATGACGCTTCTCGAACAGCAAGCGGACAACACCCAGGTCGACCATTGGCTGCGCACCAGGGGCATTGACCCGGCCCGGCTGTACGAACAGCGCGCGCTCGACCTTTCCGACCCGAGGTTCGCCGAATCATTCGGCTTGAACCTGCGGGATCGTCCGAACGACATCATCGCCCGTTCGGAGCGCCAGTCGTTCGACTATGCCGCACCGATCTCCGTGGGGCCGGCCGTGTTCAACGACACCCCCGAGACGATTTCACGGGAGGTCGGTGGGGAGGTCACTGTGGGGACCACCAAGAACTTCTCCGTCTCCACGACGGTGGAGGCGTCCCTGTTCTCGGTGGTTGACGTATCCGTCACCGCCTCCTACGGCCAGGAATGGCGGCGAGAGGAGAAGTTCTCGGACCGTCTGACGATCCCGATCGGCCCCGGGTGGACCTCCTGGCTGGAACGCGAGACGGTGATGCGACGCATCACCGGCGGAGATTTCATCGTCATTTTTGACCTGGGGAGTCCTCCTGTTGGAGCTACCCGCTTCACCGGGACGATCACCGGTCCCGGTCTGGCGGGAACCCTCACGGACAGGATCACCGTCCGATCCCGGCAGATCTCCGCAGCGAGCTTCGCCCCGGTGGCCGACATGATCAAGAAGGCCCAGGGCAGGGGTGCGACGGAAATGAGCGCCGTGGACGGGGTCTACCAATATCCCGCAGCACTGACGGCCATGCTGTAAACGTCGTGGTCGTCACCGTCGTCCAGGTCGTCGCCCCCTTCGGCTGATCCGAAACACCCCCACCGCCCCAAGTCCCGGCCCGGACACGGTCGATGGCGGGTCAGCCCTTCGGATCACACACGGATCCGACACGAGCCACACATTCGTCATGTCCAGCGCATGCCCAACACGTCCAGCTCCGCGATCCGTTCGCCGGACAGCTTCGCCCGCCTGCTCCTGGTCGTGGTCACCCACACGCCCAGCCGGACGTTCTCGGGCCGTCCGTCGAACGCCATCACCGTCTCGACGTGCCCACGCGGCACTTCCAGGTTTCCGACGCGGGCCCGGTAGGCCGCCGCCGCGCTCACCGCGATCGTCCACGCCTGTTCGCGCGTGCGCTTCGGTTTGGGCCCGTCCGGCATCGGCACCGGCGCCGAGTCGGCCCCTGCCTCGGCCGCCGTGTCGGTCACGGCGGGTGGTGTGAGCCCGAGTGCGCGCAGTTGTTCGCGTTGTGCCTGATTGAGTTTGTCCCATCCGGCTTTTTGTCGTGCGATCCATCGGCCGATGCCGGTCCCGCGGTGGACCACGTTCGGGCCGACGTCGTCCAACCGGCCTGCCCCGTCGCCCTGTTCACTGTGTTCGCCCTGTCGGGTGAGGTATTCGGTCGCGTGGGTGAGGTGGCGTTGCCATGCGATCGGCCAGTGCGGTGGGTGCCACGGCTCACCCTCCACCAACGCATCGAGTGCCGCGCTGCGCCCAGCGTGCAGTTCGCCGCGTCGGTCCTGCGCTCTGCGGTTGTCGAGCCATTTCCCGATGGGGTATCCGTCGACGACGGCGTCGATGGGTGCGGCGAGTGCGGCGAGTGTGGCGTGTCGGCGGTCTCCTCGGTGACCCAGGCGCTGCTCAGACCGCCCTCCTCGACCAGCGCGGTGCCGTCCGCCTTGAGGATGCCGATCCGATCGCCGGCGATGGTGATCCGGACCACGTCGTGCTCGTCCTCGACCCAGGCGGCGTGCGGGCTGCCCTGCTTGACCAGCGCGGTGCCGTCCGCCTCGAGTACCGCTATCCGATGGAGCCATTGGTGGCCGTCGCCACCGCTCGGGACGGCCGAGGCGGCCGTCGGGATCGAACTCAGGGCGGCGCCGAGTACCAGGCATGCGCACAGCGCCGTCCGGGTGGGGCGGGGTGTGCGAGTCGTCGTCATCGGAATTCCCTATTCCCTTCAACCGAGGAGACCACGGCGAGAAGTCGGCAACTTCCTTGAGCGCTACGGGAGGTAATCCCAGAGGGTCGGACCGCTCGATGGCTATGGACAGTCACCGGATTGGCTACTTCCAGTACTCGAATGACTACTCAAGGTGCATCGAAGAGACGGAAGACGGTGAGCGGACGGTGTCGGCGGCTTCTCACGAGCGACGGTGAATCCGGCGTTCACCGCGGCGGCCCTGTCCCGAACACGTTCCGAACGAGGCCCTGACCAGCGCGGACAGCACCTGCCCTGTCCGGAACAGCGGTGGAGCGTTGCCCTCGAATGAGGAAGTCCACAAGCTCATGGACGAGCCAAGGCGGCCCGTCCGGTCCAACGGCTCGTCGCCGGAGTCCTCGTGGGAGGACCCATCTCTGCTCCATCAAGGAAAGGAATACCCATGCATCGCATCGGCACGAGCAGGCGCCTGAAGTCGGCCGCGGCAGCGTTCTCCCTGGCTGCGGGTATCGCGCTGCTTCCCACCGCGTCCGCCTCGGCGGCTCCGATGACCGTCGACCTCGGTGGCGTGAACCTGTCGGCGTCGGCGGGTGCGGTCTACGAGTGTCCCCGGATCCACACCACGGACAACTACGCCTACACCTGGTGCCGCGTCTACAGCGGCAAGGTGCGACTGATCGCCGACTGCGCCAACCCGTTCCCGGACAGGGCATCCGACTGGATCACCCCGAAATCGGGCAATCCGACGCAGCGGCTGCAAGCCGGTCCGTGCGTCAACGGGATGGGCCCCAACAGCGGGCCGCAGGGGGCCAACTGATGGCCCGGCAATCCGTGAAGCGCATCACGTTGGCCGGGCTGACCGCGGCGGCGCTCGTCGGTCTGCTCGCGCCGAATGCTTCGGCGGCCGAGCCGGGGCCGCTCGCCAAGAGGTGGAGGGCCGTCGTGCAGTGCCAGCTCGTCCGGATCGATCCGTACGGTGTCCAGGGCTACATAACCGGGACCGGGACGGGCACGACCCAGACGAGCGCCGTAACCAACGCCAAGCAGCAAGCCGACACAAAGGTGCCGGTGGGTCACTACAAGCGGCACTGCAAGACCGTGCAACTGGGGCCCGCGTTCGCCCCCGCCCCTGTGGTCCCGGCCGCCTGACACCGCCGGCGGTACCCGACGCGGACCTGTTCGGCATCGCCGGCGCCGCACCACAGACCTCGGCCGATGTTTCGGCGGCACCACCGCGCACGTCCTGCCCGACGGCGTCGAATCTCGTCGGAGGCCGTGTTCGCCCCTGGGCGGCACGGCCTTCGGCATGGTGGGTGTTCAGCGTGTCAGAGCCCTTTCCAGGGCGTCGAGGCCGTCGCGGTAGCTGGTCGTGAACAGTTCGACCGCCTCGATGTCGTCGACGCCGTCCGGGGCGAAGCGGCCGGACCACTGGACCTCGGCCTCGTTCCGCGGCCGGGAATCGCGTGGACCCGCAGCGTGGAGAGGTAGCCGGTGACCGGGAAGGGGGCCTCCAGGATGGCATAGGTGTAGTCGGTGCCATTCGGCGATCCCCACGGCGCGCGGGGGGAAGTCCTTGGCTCACGCGCATTCGCAAGCCGAACGAAAAAATCTCCAAGGATACCTCGATCGCTGTTTCCCAGTTCATCAGCAGCCTCAAGCCACTACAGACCGCGCAAATGTGAGCCAAGCCCGCAGGAGTGGGCGCTGATCATCGATGCATTCTGGGAAGCCATTGCCCGACTGCTGCCGACGCCATTCGACCCGACCGAACAGCCCGGCGCGACTGGGTGTTGCTCAAGGCCACCGGTGTCGACACGATGCACCGTGTGCTCGCTGACTGCCTGCCGATTGTGATCCAATGTGGCGCTCGGCTGTCAGATGCGCAGCAGTACGAGCACCTGTTGGCTGACTTGCCCACCCTGGCCGGCATCGGTAGCGATCCGGACAGCGGTGAGAACTACCAGATTGACGGGGCCGAGTTCTGGCGCTCCGCTTCAAGCGCCTCGGAGTACACCGGCCGTTACGGCACCGACCGCCTTGTCGGCAAGATCCGAGGTCTCATCGCCAAGACGAACAGTGCAAACACCATCCAACCGGTACACATATTTGGGGCGGTCGAAGCCATTGGAGCCGGCTTCGACCGCCCTTTGACTGTACGGCGCGCATGTGTGGACCCGTCTCGAACCTCACGCTCGATCTCACACCGGACCTCACGTCCACCGCATCCCGACCGCGTCCAACGCAGCGACCCGCTCCGCCGACAACTTCCCGCGCCGCGTCCGGGTGTTGGTGACCCACACCCCCAACCGCACCTCCTCGACCCCACCCGCCCCGGGGAACCCCGACGACCTCGACGTGCCCGCGCGGCACCTCCAAGTGCCCCTCCCGCGCGAAGAACGCCCCGGCGGCGGTCAATCCGACCGCGAACGCCTCGTCCCTGCTGCGCCCCGCCTTGGGTCCACCCGACACCCCGGGCCGCTGCGCCACCGTCCCGGCGGCCGGCGCCGCGACGCCCACGGTGAGCAGCGCCTCCCGCTGCGCCGGGTTCAACCGCAACCGTTCCCACCCCGCGACCTGACTCGACCCACCGCCCGATCCCGACCCCGCGATGCACCGTCCCGGGCCCGGGAACGACCACGTCCCGCACCGCCACCGCGCCGCCGACGTCGACCACCGCATCGACACCGGCCCCCACGCCACCCGCCTCGACCCCGTCTGCCACATCCGCCGCTGCGCCGCGCGGCCCGGCCGCGCCCACCTCACTGCTCGATCCATGCCCACCCGCCGCTGCGCCTTGGTGTGCGCCTGTACACACCCGGCGCGCACATGGTGTCGACGCGCCAACTCGGCGAGGTCACCGAAGCCCTCGTCCATACCGTCGCCGCCCACGGGATCGTGTGCGTGTACGGCGATCCCGGCCACGGCAAGACGGTCGCCGTTCACCAGGCGTTGCGTCTGCTGCCCAGGCGGGTCCCGGTCCATCGAGCACGGGTGGCGGTCAAACCCGCGCTGCCCTGGTTGCGCGTCGGGTTGCTCACCGCGTTCGGCCTGCCGGCCACCCACCTGACGAATCGCACCGAAGCGGCCGACCGCGTGCTCGTCGACGCGCTGAAGGAGCCGGGCGTCCTGATCGTCGACGATGCCGGCGCATCGCCGCTCCCGAACTGGACTACCTGCGCCTGCTGGTCGACGCCCCCACGACCCGGACATCGCTGGTGCTGTCCGGAGCCGGAGCGGAGCGCACCCTCGCCCGGGCTCCCGCACCGGCCTCCCGCGTCCTCCCCCCGGCAGCAGATGCCACGCCTGGACACGCCTCAAGTCCCGGGCGTGCTGCGCCTGTTCCATCCGCTGTGGGATGCCGTGGCCGATGAAGACGTGGCCCATGCGGACCAGACGTGTGCCCGGGGCAACTTCCGTTCCCGGGCGAAGATCACATCCCACCTGTACGCCGTCCGTCACCGCGACTCGGGCAAGGACGTGGACCGCGCCCTGCCGGCCTGGGCCTGCTCCCGCCCGTACCGCCACCGGTCCGGGGACGCCGGCCGGCGACCCCGCCGCACCCGCCTCACCACCGCACCGCCCGGGCGGCATGCCGCTCCCGGGTGGTGCGCCGCCGGCCGCCGTGCCGCTCCTGGATCCACTCCCGTCGTTGTCGACGTTCCTGCGCGCGCTCCGCCGGGACCTGACCGCGGAGGAGCGAGTCGGCCACCGCAAGAGCCCCGAGGCCGCCCGCGAACCCCGGCCGCCGCAACGCCCCGCCTACGCGCGCGTGCTGGCCGGACTTGCCGAGCACTACGCCGCACCCCCCCGATGACCCGGACCCGCCCGCCGAAGGCGCCCGTCAAGCCATTTCCGCGCACGGCCGCCGCGCCGTGGAGCCGCCTCTCCGGCCGCAGCGGCACTGGGCTGCTGCGGCTGCGCTTGCTGGCCCGGCTGCTCCGGCCGCGGCCGCCGTTGTGCCGCGCGCCACCGCGACCGCCGCACCGCGGGCCCCCAGGGCCGACGCGGACCGTTTCCCGGCCGGTCCGCTCGCCGTGCTGGATACCGCCCCCGGCAGGGCGCTGACCGCGCCTTGGGCGACGGCCGTGCCCTGCCGTGCCCGGCGAAGTCGCTGCACGCCGTGGTCGCCTGGGCCCTGGACGCCGGCCTTGGCGCCGAGCGGCTGCACCGCGCCAGCCGCGACGCCGACCCCCTGCTCGTCGTCACCGCCGCGGCCGCCGATCGCCTGGGCCTGCCGTCCCACCTGGAGGACCGGCGCAACCTGCGGCTGCTCGACGACCACAAACTCGTCCGGCAGGTCACCCAGGATGGCCGGCGGCTGACCCGGCGCGGCTTCGGCCCCTGGACCAAGGTCTACCGGCCCGTCACGGACGGCGGCCGCCGGCAGTGCGTGCAGTGATCCAGAGCCACGATTCACGCGTTGCCGACAGCCGCACATGCGGCATGCCCGCTCACACCCCACCGACGGCCCCGAGCCGAGCGGCCTGGGACCGTCGCGAATTTTAGTAGTGCGGCACAACCCAGAACGCTTCGAGCCACCTACCCTCGCCCGTGGTGCCGATTGTGATGTCCGACAGCAATCCCGTGCCCACCCAGTTCGGGTTGTTCATGATGTGACCCGCGCCCTCGAACGTGCCGTTGGTCGACCGGAAGCTGATCGCCTCGATTGCCGGTCCAGCCGTACCGGGTGCCCCGAACCTGATCGAGTAGTTACTCTTTACCTCCTTCCAACTGCCCCAGCCCATCCCGGCGAGGTGAACTCTGACTTCAGCCTGCATGACCGTTGGCCCGCTGAAGATGAACTCCAACGACTCGAGCGGCTCGCCCAGTCCCGTGGTCCCCGTAAAGCCCGACTCGGCCGGACTGCACAAATAAGCATTCAGGCCCACATTGCGAGTTTCAGACCCATAGCAAAGATTTACGGTAGAATTGGCCAACTGCTGCCGTTTGGCAAGTATCTCGGGCGGTACCGGCCCTGTATCGGCGGGCCCGATTCGGCCCCGCGGTACAACCTCCCGACCGCGCCGCCGGTCTACCAGGGAACACACACCCTGGGGGCACAGTGCAGCGCATCACCCAACACGTCACCACCGCCGCCCTGGCAGCGGCACTCCTGCTCGCCACCGGCTGTAGCAGCGACGGAGACGACGACAAAGCCGACAAGGTCAAAGCAGCGGGACCCGCCACGGTCGCCCCGGACACGCCGAAGCCGGGTGCTCCTGCCGCTCCTGCCGCGCCGGCTACTACGGCTGGCCCCGGCACGGCTGCCGCCCCTGGTGCAGCGGTCGCCGTGCCCAAGCCGGACCCGGCCACCCAAGCCAAGTACGTGGCCGACCTCGACGCCATCGACCCGGCCATCGTCAACGGCAAAGCAGACCGCGCGGTCAGCCGCGGACGCGACCAATGCACCTCGATCAAGCAGTGGCCGGGGGACCAAACTAAGTTGATCGGGCTCACCGACCAACGATTCACGACGCCCAACGGACCGATCGGCGCCGCGAAAGCCGAGCGGGTACTGGCCGTCGTGCGCAAGCACATCTGCCCGGACTTCTAACGGCAGGCACACATCCGGGGCCCCGCCGCCGCGCGGGGCCTCACCCATGCGAGGAGGTGACCATGTGCCGCCCCGCATCGACGACACCGTGCGCGCCGCGATCCTGGCCGACGTCGCCGCTGGCACCCTTTCGTGCCGGGTCATCGCCAAGCAGCATGGCGTCAGCCCCAGCACCGTCTCGAAGCTCGCCGCCGAGGCCGGCCCTGCGGACGCGTTCGAACGTACGCAGACCCAAAAGGCCACCGCCGCCGCGACCGTCGACTAGCCAGTCGCTCCTGGATTGTTTGGAAGATGAGTTGCGACCGTGCGTGGCGGTCGGAGACGAGACCGCACGATGCAAGGGACGAACACCGTCTCAGCCGGCAGGCCGACCAGACCGACGTACCGGGCAGTAAGTGATCGCGATTACAGGACCAACTGCGACATCTGTTCGAGTTTCCCCATATGCGACCACAGCTTGGCATGAGGCGGGCGAGGCATCGCCCCTCGCCACCTCATGCCGGGGTCGGCGACACCGCTCCGTCGCGGCGCCTGCGGATGACGGCGCCCATCCACGCGAGCATGGGCCCGCTGACCCTCGACCGCGACTACCGACCCTGACCAGGCGAAATGCTCGGCCGGGGGATCGAGCCGCGCCGGTGTCGACCTCGCGTCGATCGTCGTGGGGCTCGGCCGTGCCGTCTTTCCGACGGGTGACAAGTCACGCGGCCCCGGTTTTGGTCGGCTACGCCTTCCGGCAGGCTCCCGTGCGACGCCTTCTCGGCCGATTTGCTCACGTCGTCGGATTCCGGCCGGTATGACAGAGCGAACGCGTCGGAAGAGGATCGAGGAGGGGTTGGGTGGAAGGCGTGCGCGTGGTCGTATTCGTGTTGCTGGGCGGTGTGGCCTTCGTGGTCTGGAGGCGGAGCAGGTATCCCGGGGGGTGGACGTTCGCTTTCGGCGCGCGCCACGCGGGCGATCGGGAGGATCTGGCCCGGGCACGGCGGGAGTTGCGTGGGGTGGAGAGGAAGTCCGAAAGGCTGGAGGCGGCCGCGCGGGAGCGGGTCGCGTCGGAGAGCGCCGAGTACGACCGACGGGTGGACGTGTTGAAGCGGGCGGTCGAGGATCTCCGCGATCCGGGTCTGGGCGTGCGGCTGACAGGCCGGGTCGGCGAACTCGTGCTCCACGAACACGCGGTGGTCTCGTCGGGCGCCGGGACCATTCCGCTCGCCGGCCTTCGGGCCCGTTTCGAGTCCGGTCGGCAGACCCATTCGATCTACCTGACTCGGCCCGATGGCAGGGTGTACCGGGCGAAGTACCCCCACCGTTCCGTGCCGATGGCGACGGACGAGGCGGAGAGCGGGCAGTTCTTCGACGAGGACCGGGTGCGGGACTTCGCGGTGGAGATCCAGAATGCCGTGGCGGACGAGAACGCTTTCCGATCCCACCTGCCCGCGTGGCTCGAACAAAGGCAGGAGGAACTGGCCGGGGCCCGACAGGACACCACCTCCCTGGATGCGGCCCGTCGGCATCTGTCCCGGGTACTCGCCCATCAGAGCCGCGACCCCTACCGGAAGGCGGCCCTCGTCGAACTGAGCGAAGCGTGTGACCGATGGCAGGAACTCACGGGTCACCGACCGTCGGAGTAGCGGGTTCCTGCCCCGCGCCCAGCCGGAGCAGGACGGACACGCCCTCAAAGAAGCACGTGATTCACCCGCAGGAGCTCCGGCAGGTGGATGCCGAGATCGCCCGCCGTGCCGAGGCCCACTGCGGGACCGCCGGTGAGTGACCCGCCCCGGCACCGGTGTGCGACGTCCGCGCGATGCAGGCGAATTGGGCCCGCTGGGGAAGGCATTTGAGGGCAGGGCCGTCGGTCACGCGAGAAACCCGGCGGCACGGTGTGAAGTCTTCGGGCTTCGGCGCCCCATCTGAACGCCCCTACGTGCGCTGCGCCTTGCGCCGGTCGGCCGGGTGTGAACGCGGGGAGGCGGTGAGCCGGGCCGAGGCATCCGATTTCGTCGAAGATGGCGAGACCGGCCCGCGATGGCCTGGTCCGTCATTCGGCCGGGTGGCGGTCTTCCTCCGGGTGGGTGTGCGTCGGAGGGTGGCGGGTGTTCGCGGCGGGTGGTTCAGTTCGTCCAGGTTTTGAGTTGGGTGGCGACTTCCCGTACCGGGAGGCCTTCGCGTGCCGCGCGGGCCAGGGGCACGACGGTGTCCAGGCCGGGGCTCACCGGGAGGCCGCACGCGGCCAGGTACGCCGCGGTCACCGTAGCCGCGAACAGCAGGTTACCCGCCTCGAGACTCGGGTTCCTGGCGAGCTCGCACAGCAGCGCGGCGGCCTTGTGGTGGGGCTCGGGGTAGACCTCGTGGTCGAGGATCTCCGCGCGGTGGCGTGCGTCGGCCGCGATCGGCACGCCGTAGTCGACGACCTGGGGGTCCCCGGGGATCTGTTGGGCGACGGCCAGGATCCACGCGAGGTCGATCCGCAGGTTCACGCGGCGTCCCGCGGCGCGGTGCGCGCCGACTCCGCCGGGAGGCCCGGGTAGCGGTCCTCGCCGAACTCCGCCTCGAATCGGTCGGCGTAGGCCGCCAGGAACGTCGCGGCGCCGGCCATGAACGCGGCGCGGGACTCGTTCACGTCCTGCTCGATCAGATCGGCCACGTATCCCTGCAGGCTCAGGCCACGGCGCTTCGCCCGCTCTTCGGCGGCCGCCTTGACGGCCTCGTCCAGCCGGATGTTCGTCTGCTTACTCATGCCCACGAGCATAGCTATATCCCGGTACCAGTGACTAGCAAAAGGCGTCGCCAGGGCCCGGCCTACGGGTCGTTCGAGGATGGTGTTCCGTCGGCAGACGCAGTACGGGATCCGCTACGAGGACGATCGGGTCCTGGACGTGTGCTTCCGGGATGTGCGGAGGATGAGGGCCGCAGAGCCGCGTAGCGGTTGAGCGGATCCGCCGTGAAGCTGGAAACACGTGCCGGAGCGTTGTGGAAGCCGGTCCCGACGTACGCGGTCGGGCCGGCCGGCTTCGATCGGCCGTGGAGCAAACCGGGGCACTTCGGGATCGGCCGCCAGGCGCAACAGGAACGGCAGCACCACCGGCATCGCCGGGCCGATGCTCATCACACCCGACATCACCACCCGACCCAGCGCCCGTGCGGCCTCCTCTGCCGCCCCGGCATCCATCAGACCGCGCGACACGACCGGGATTTCCGCCGGGCAGTCGGGGATCGCCGACCACGCCACCTCCTCACATTCCGCCAACGCCGGGTGCGCACACGACGGTCCGTGGGATGTGGGATGTGAAACGGTGATTTGTCGTTGTCCGTGGGTGGGTTGGTGATCTCGTCCGAGCCGGGTGGGTGGGACGACGCCTCGGGATCGGCGGGTTACACGAGGGGAATGCACCGACCGGCAGAACGGGAAGCGTCACGTCGGGTGGCCCGCGCCATGCCGCCATCGCGGAGTCGTTGTGTCCGTGTGTGTCGTCTCGGGTGGCCTGCCGGTTCGGTATCGGAATGCACCCGGGCGGGGTGAGTCGCCGCGGCGAGGAACGCGCCCGGGAGGGCCGAGTTCGGATCGACTGTCACGGCCGCCGGCCCGTCGAGGGACGCCTTGCCGTCCGCCACTGGATGTTGCGCGACGACATCTGCCCGCCGAGGGTGCCCAGCGGCTGTCGTTGCGTGCGGTGGCCCGTGAGCTGGGGATGGCCTCGTCCGCGCTGTATCGATACTTCCCGAGCCGGGACGAGCTGCTGACCGCACTTTCCGATCTCTGGTGCGTGGGGTGTGTCGTACCCCCGGAACGATTCCGACCACCAACCGGTCCCCGGTGTGGTCCGTCCGGGGAGTCCGAGGCGAGTCGCCGGTGCCCGGCAGGGTAATCCGCCGCCGGTCCGACGGGTCCTCGTGGTGCCGCGCTTTGGACTGGTCGCGGGCCGAACGCGCGGGCGGGGCCCGGCGCATCACGTGCCGGGCCCCGCCTCGTGGTCGGAGGTCGGTTTACCAGATACCCGCCGCAGCCTCCCAGCTCTTGGTGTAGGTGTTGAGTCCACCATCGGCCTTGGCGGTGAACGTGTAGGCGGCCCAGCGGGTGGTGCCGTAGTCGTAGACGGCGGTGATGTCGGCGCGTCCGTCGCCGTTGACGTCCCCGGCGAGCGGCGCCGCCCGGGGCGCCTCCCAGTTCCCGGGTCCGCTGTCCCAGCTGGCGAACGGCGCGTTGAGTGTCCCGTCGTTCTTCGCGAGGAGCGTCCGCAGTGTCGTTTGTGCGCCGCCCTGGTCGAACATCAGCACGATGTCGGCGTGTTTGTCGCCGTTGGTGTCGGCGGCGACGGCCTGGATGCCGGCGATGTTCCACCCGGCGCCGGGTGCGTTCCACGACGCCACGGGTGCGGGGATGGTGCCGTCGGGTGCGGTGATGAATCCGAAGGCTTTGGCCTCGCCGGTGTCGTGGACGTACACCGCCCCCAGGTCGGCGCGCCCGTCGCCGTTGAGGTCCCCGAGGGTGTAGCGGGCGTTCTGGTAGCGCCACCAGTCGGGGTGGGTCTCCACCCACCCGTTCACCAGGGTGGCGAACACCCCACCCGCGGCGGCGGGGAGGCTGTGTGTGGAGATCCGCCCGTCGGCGTACCCCTGCACCAGCACCAGGTCGGCGCGCTTGTCCCCGGTCGCATCCCCGGCCAGCAGCGTGGTGCGGTCGAAGTCCCACCCGGCGGGATGTTCCCATCCGGCGCCGCCGGGGTGGAATCCGCCGTCACCGCCGGTGTTCGCGAGGAAGGTGAACACGCGTACGTGCCCGTTCCCGTAGTGATACAGCGCCGCGATGTCCGCGCGCCCGTCCCCGTCGAAGTCCCCGGCGACGTACTTCGCGTCCCCCTGACAGAACGTCCCCGCCGGCTGCACATGACTCTGCCGAGGCTCGGTCAACGACCCGTCCGCCCGCCGCAGTTGCGTGAACCACCCGGTCGCACACCCCCCGAAGTCCACCACGGTGGCCACATCGGAGCGCCCGTCGCCGTCGAAGTCCCCGGCCAGCATGGTGCGCCCCATCGGCGTCTCGTCGACCCCGGGATACACGGTCGTCCCGCCGGTGTGCATGTTCCACCGGACGTGCCCGCCCTCGAAGTTGCTGCTGGCCCCGGCCATGACGCCGTATTCGGCGCTGGTGGGGAACCCGAGCGGCCCCGTCTCCCATCCTTGCGCGGCCCAGGTCCCGCGGATGGACCCCCACACCGGCCATGCGCCGGTGGCGTCGGACCGGTAGATGGAGGCGGTGTCCCCGTTCGCGCCGGGGATGCGGAAGTGCGCGTAGGTGCCGGGTTTTTGGGGTGCGGTGGGCAGGATGTCGGTGGTGGGGAAGCCGAGGACGCCGCGGGGGCCGTTCATGGCCTGCCAGCGTTGGAAGATGTCTCCGTTGAGGGTGTGGGCGCCGCCGGTGGGGGTCCAGGTGACGACGCCGGGGCCGGTGGCGGGTGTTCCGGTGAAGCGGGACATGCTGCCGATGTGGGTGCCGGCGCCGTCCTTGACGATGTCCTCGTCGGAGACGGGGTAGCCGAGTGCTCCGCCGGTGCCGCCCTGGGCGAGCCAGGCGGCGCGGATGTCGCCCTGGACGGACCAGGCTCCGGCCAGTGGCGACCAGTGGATGGAGGCGCGGTCGGTGGTGTTGCCGCTGTCGCCCTGGAAGTTGACGTACTTGCCCGTGCCGTCGGCGGCGATCGGAGCGATCGGCAGGTGCAGGCGACCTGTCGTCGCGCCGAGTGCCTGGTATTTGGCGAGGATGGGTCCGCACAGTTCGATCTGGACGGCGGCGTTGCCGGCGGAGGGGAACTTGGCGCATTCCGCCCAGGGTTTGGTGTCGGCGATCAACGCGGCGGGCGCGAAGAGGCTGCCGGTGGCGTCGGGGGCCTGGCCGCGGAAGGTGTAGAGGGTGCCGTCGGCGGCCTGGGCCCACAGGTCGGTTCTGCCGTCGCCGTCGAGGTCGCCGTCGGAGGAGACCTTGGGGTAGAGCGCGGGGTCGAATCCGATGCCGATGCGGGTGCGGGCGGCGGCGTCGCCGAGCGCGGCGAGGTCGATGGTGCCGTCGGGCTTCTTCCGGGAGGCGTACTGGTAGAGGAAGCCGGTGGCGCGGTCGCGGGCCCACAGGTCGGGGTGGTCGTCGCCGTTGACGTCGCCGGGGGCGATCAGGTCCAGGCCGGTCCAGTCCGCGTCGCCGAGCGGGCGGGCGTAGTCGAAGGAGCCGGGGGAGGTGCCGCCGTGGAAGAGCCACAGGCGGGGTTTGCCGGTGGTGTCGTTCTCCAGGGTGAGCAGGTCCAGGCGCGCCGTCTGGCGGTCGAGGTCGTTGTCGACGTTGCCGGGCGCGAGGATCTGGGTGACACGGGTCCAGTCGTTGTCGTACCGGGCGCAGACACTGTTCGCGCGGGTGGGGTCGACGCAGGTGGTGGGTCGGATGACGGGGCTGCGTTCGCTGCGCACGAAGTACTGGCCGTTGGTGCCGGGGCCGCCGCTGCGGTACAGGTAGAGGCTTCCCTTGGCGTGGGCGTAGAGGTCGTCGCGTCCGATGCCCTGTCCGCCGCGGTGGGTGAACAGGGAGCCGTTCCACGTCGGGCGCCCCGAGGGTTCGGTGGCCGGGCCCTGGGTGGTTCCGGAGACGAGGATGCCGCCGGGGGTGGGTGCGGTGTTGGCGCCGTACATCCTCAGGGCGCCGGCGTTGTCGACGACGACGAGGTCGGGGCGTCGGTCGCCGTCGATGTCGCCGAGTTTGGTCTCGTGGTTGGGGTCGGCGGGGACGTAGAAGGTGTAGGCGGTCTGTTGGGAGGTGTTCCCGGCCTTGTCGACGGTCTGTGCGAACAGGCGTTGGCCGCCCCAGTCGAGGACGGGCAGGTCCTTGATCTTCCAGACCTTCTCCACCGGGTCGTACTGGGCCTGGGCGGCGCCGCCGACGGGGATGGTGCCGCCGAGGGAGTATTCGACGCGGTCGACGCCGGATCCGATGTCGGTGGCGGTGAAGGTGAAGGTGCCCTTCTCGCCGGCGTGCCTGCCGCCGCCGTTGACGGGGAAGTCGATGCTGGGGATGGCGACGGGCGCGGGTGGGGGTGTGTCGTCGACGGTGAAGGTGCAGCCGTTGATCCAGTTCGACTCGAGGTCGTCGTCGTCGGAGACGACGGCCCACTTGTAGGTGCGACCGCCCAGGAGTGTGCCGACCGGGATGTCGGCGCGGGCGACGTGGCCGCTGGGTCCGGCGGAGACCCAGTTGCTGTCGTAGACGAGCGGGTCGCCGTTGCCGACCTCGTTGACCGCGAACCTGGCGACGACGTCGTGTCCGTCGGGATCGGACAGGGTGGCGAACAGGCTGACGCCGCCGCGGACGGGGTTGACCGCGCCGACGTAGCCGCAGTTCCCGGACGCTTCCCCGTTGACCGGCTCGGGCGTCATGCGCAGGTCGGTGGGGGTGTTCGGCTTGGTGTTGTACTCGATGTAGATGAAGTTGTCCGCGGCGGTGCGGGAGAACCGCTTGAAGCCGTTGTTGGTCGTGGTCTGGGGGCTTTCCTTGCCGTAGACGCCGAAGGTGAGGAATTCCCAGTTCTGGTGGCCGGCGAGGTTGGCGGTGATGTCGAAGTCGACCAGGCGGTTGCCGCACTTGTCGTCGACGCTGGAGCTCGGCACGTTCGCGGTGCCCCACAGACCCTGGTCGGTGGGTTGGTTGTTCCAGTTGGTGCCCTGGGTGAGGGTGTCGCTGGTCAGGTGCAGGTAGACGGGTTGGGTGACGGTGGGGCTGCAGTCGTGGACGGCGGAGTCGACCTGGGTGGTGTTGAAGGTGACGCGTTTGATCGACTTGCCGTTCAGGCGTCCCTGCCAGTTGTAGTCGACCCGGTAGAAGGTGCGTTCCAGGCCGATCGGGGCGCGCCAGTGCTGGTAGCCGACGCCGGGTTGGTAGTCCGTGCGCCCGTAACCGACGGTGGTGCGGGAGCCGTCCTGGACCCAGCCGTACAGGCTGACGTTGTCGCGCAGGGGTATCCAGGCCGGGTCGATGTAGAGCGGGAACACCGTGTCCGGCGCGTGCAACAGGCCCGTGTCCGGGGTGAGCGTGAGCGACCCGGCGGCGACCGCCGCCTCCAGCGGCGCGGTCGTGGCGTGCACACCCGGGCGCCTGTCGGTGGAGATCAACTCGCCCGCCGGTATCGGCGCGGAGGGATCCTCCGCCGTGTTCACGGCCGCCGAGCCCTTGGCGCTCCCGACGGGGGCCTGCTTCGGGGTGGTGCGCGAGTCCCACATCGCCGGCGCAGGCGCGGTGAACACGGCCTTGCCGTCCGCCGTCCTGGCGGCGAGGGTGCCGTCGCCGTTCTCGCCGACGCTGAGGCCGTCGGCGCTCATCCCGAGCTTGAGCGTGGCCAGTTGCGGGTTCTTCGCGGCCGCCGCGGTCTTGACGATCAGGGTGTGCGAGAAGCCGCCCTGCTCGGTCGCGGACACCTTCAGGTCGACGTCGGGCAGCACCCCGGGGTAGAGCGCGCCGTCGCCGGCCAGGACGGGTGCGGGCAGTGCGGTGGGCCAGGTGAAGGTGAGCTTGCGCCCGCCGTTGGTCATCGACGCCAACAACCGACTGCCGCCGCCGCCCAGGGCAAGGTCGGTGGTGGTGCTCGCGGGGCGCACGGTGCCGTCCCCGGCCCGGGTCAGCGTGGGGTCGAGATCGCGCCAGGTCCCGGTCTTCTTCGTCCGTGACGGTTCGACGGTGCGTTTGAGCGCGAGGGTGCCGTCGGGTTTGGCGGTGACGGTGTCGGTCTCGGTCGTCAACTCCGGTACGGGAGTGTCCT
This sequence comes from Embleya sp. NPDC055664, assembly GCF_053618075.1. Lineage (NCBI taxonomy): Bacteria > Bacillati > Actinomycetota > Actinomycetes > Kitasatosporales > Streptomycetaceae > Embleya > Embleya sp. NPDC055664. The sequence continues at coordinate 21,406 of NZ_JBSHGZ010000021.1, read as the reverse complement.
GTCCCGTTTGTTTCGCCTGCGCGGTCGCGGCCTTCTCGGCGGCGACCCGGGGATCGACCGGCGGGGTGGCGGCGGTGGGCGGGGCGCCCGCGCGCGGCGCGGCGTTGGCGGTGCCGGCAAAGGCCCCTGCGGCCAGGGAGAGCGCGACGAGCCCGCAGACCACCGCGGCCGGACGGGATCGTGGGCGGGCATGGGCGGGTGGTTGTCCCATGACGGGTACTCCTGCGGGAACGGGGATGCGGTGGCGCGAGTGCGCACAGGTGCGCGGAACCTACCGGTTGGCAGCAGTCCGCGCGACGTGCCGCAGATCACATCGACCAAGTGATCTTGTCGACATGCATCCGAATCCCCGCACCACGCGAGCGAATTGCCGAACTATGAATCCCAGCGGGTGATTTGGCCTCGATCGGGACGATCGAACAGCCCCCGAAGTTGTAGTGACGAAGCACACATCAACCACCGGGAACCGCCTTTACCCACACGGGATTTACGCCCTACCGTGCGCTCCGTCTGTGATCTCTCGCCTGCTCGGGGGCGGGGTCCGTCCTGCCTGGTGGGGGTTGTTCGAGATGCGTAACCGGCCTTGGGGAACGAAGAAGAAGCGGTCCCGTCGCGAACACGGCGCGGGCCCGGCACGAATACTCGTCGTCGGGACGCTGCTGCTGGCCCTGACCGCGAACGTCGCCCCGGCCCAGGCCCTGGACTGGCTCGCCGACCCCCCGGACCCCAACGCGTGGTCCCCCAGTCCCCTGCCCAAAACCCCCTCCGTCCCCGGACACAAGGCGACCACGCCCAAGGCGACACCGCTCACCGGCGACGGCCACCCCACCTGGAACCCCGCCAAAACCGAGTGGCCCAAGGCCGCCGAAACAGAGACCACCCCCGCGCTGGCGTCCGGATTCGTCGCCCGGGGAGGATCGTCCCTGCTGGCCGCCCCCACCGGCGGCAACGCCCCTGGTACCCCGGTCTGGATCACCACCCCCGACACCACCCCCGGCCCCCTCCGCACCGGCACCCCCACCGCCGCCGCGACGAACACCCCCGCCGCCCGCGTGAAGGTCACCGTCGCCGACCACGCCACCGCCGAGAAGGCCGGCGTCGACGGTGCCCTTGTCACCGTCCGCCGCACCGACACCACCGCCACCCCTGGCAGGGTCACCGTCGGCATCGACTACACCGGATTCCGCAACGCCTTCGGGGCCGACTGGTCCACCCGCCTGCGCCTGGTCGCCATGCCCGAATGCGCCCTCACCACCCCCGACATCGCCGCCTGCCGCGTCAAGACCCCCGTCACGGGCGCCCGCAACGACCGCACGAAGAACCGCGTCCTCGCCGACGTCGACCTGGCCCCGGCCCCCGTCGCCGCGTCGAACGCGAAGAACGCGTCCGCACCGGTCGGCGGTGCGATGGTCCTGGCCACCACGGCGGACGCCTCGGGCCCCTCGGGCGACTACAAGGCCACGTCCCTGTCCCCGTCGGGCCAGTGGTCGGCCGGCGGCAACTCCGGTTCGATGAACTGGTCCTACGGCATTACCGTCCCGCCCGTGGTCGGCGGCACCGCCCCGACCGTCAACCTGGCCTACAACTCGGGCGGCGTCGACGGCCGCACCACCTCCACCAACAACCAGGCATCGTGGATCGGCGAGGGCTGGGAGTACTCGCCCGGCTTCGTGGAGCGCTCCTACCAATCGTGCGCACGCGACGGACGGGACAAGTCCGGCGAGAAGTGCTGGTCCAATCAGAACACCCAGACCCTGTCCCTCAACGGCAAGTCGTCCGTCCTGATCCAGGACGACACCGACAAGAGCAAGTGGCGCCTGGAGAACGACGACGACTCCCGGATCGAGCTCCTCACCGGCGCGGACAACGGCGACAACGACGGCGAGCACTGGCGCCTGACCACCGGTGCCGGCGTCCAGTACTACTTCGGCGTCGGCCACAAGCCCGGCACCACCACCGGCCCGGCCACCAACGCAACCTGGTCCGCCCCCGTCTACGGCAACGACCCGGCCGAACCCTGCTACAAGGCAGCCGGGTTCGACTCCTCCTGGTGCCAGCAGGCGTGGCGGTGGAACCTCGACTACGTGATCGATCCGCGCGGCGGCATGGTCACCTACACCTACAACCCGGAGACCAACCGCTACACACGCGGCGCGGTCCTGGTCGGTTCCGGCACCCTGACGGAATACACCCGCGGCGGCACCCTCGCGAAGATCACCTACGGCTCGAAGAAGACCGACACCGGGCAGCCCACGGCCCAGGTCCTCTTCGACACCGCGGAGCGCTGCCTGAAGAAGGACGGGTTCGACTGCGACCCGGCCAAGATGACCAAGGCCAACGCGTCGAAGTGGCCGGACGTCCCCGTCGACAAGCAGTGCGCGACCTCGGGCAAGTGTGAGGAGTACGGCCAGACGTTCTTCTCCACCCGCCGCCTGACGAAGATCACCACCCAGTCCCTGGTCGCCGGCACCTACCAGACCGTCGACGAGTTCGCCCTTGACCAGGACTACCCCGACCCCCAGGACGGCTCCTCCGCCACCCTGTGGCTGAACTCGATCACCCGCACCGCCTGGGACGGCACGAAGAAGATCGATGTCCCCTCGGTCGACTTCGCCGGCACGTTCAAGCACAACCGCGTCGATGCCGGAGGCGATCTCGCCCCGCCGATGAACCGCCGCCGGCTGACCGGCATCACCAACGAGACCGGTGGCCAGACCACCGTCACGTACAACACCCCCGAGTGCGCCCCCACCACCCTCCCCGCCCAGGACGCCAACACCAAGGCGTGCTACCCGATGTGGTGGAACTACGACGACGCCTCGGACCCGGTCCTGCACTGGTTCCACAAGTACACCGTCGCCGCCGTCACCGAACACGACATCGACGCCTCTGTCCCCAACCGCTCCACCCGCTACGAATACCTCGGCGGCGCCGCCTGGCACCGCGACGACGCGGAACTGACCGAGGACAAGGAAGCGTCCAAGCCCAAGAGCAAGGACCGCCGCACCTGGAACCAATACCGCGGCTACGGCCAGGTGGTCACCCGCACGGGCGCGGCCCCCGACGCCGTCACCCAATCCGCCACGTTCTACCTGCGCGGCATGGACGGCGACGTGAAGAAGGACGGCACCACACGCGCCGTCACCCTCACCGACTCCACCGACACCCCCCTCGTCGACGCGGACCAGCACGCCGGATTCGCCTACGAGACCCAGACGTTCACCGGCGACGGCGGCACTGTCGCGACCACCACCCTGAACACCCCGTTCTCCTCGCCCGTCACCGCCACCCACACCCGCGCCCGCGGCCTGCCCCCACTCACCGCCCGTCGCACCGCCACCGAGCAGACCCGCACCCGCAGCCTTCTCGCCGACAACACCACCTGGCGCCAAACCTCCAAGACCACCACCTACGAACCCGTCCACGGCCTCCCGGAGACCGTGTCCGACAAGGCCGACGGCCTTCCGGAGTACTGCACGAAGACCGCCTACGCCCACAACACCGCGGCCTGGATCATCGGCAAACCCGTCGAGGTCCAATCACTCGTGGGCGAGTGCGACACCGCCGCGACCAAGGACACCGTCTACGCCTGGTCGCACACGCTCTACGACAACAAGCCCTACGGCGAGGTCGGCACGATCGGGGACGTCACCTCCAGCGACGCCGTGATCGACTACAAGGCGGACGGCACTCCGAACTGGGTCACCACCGCCAAGTCGGAGTTCGACGCGTACGGCCGAGTTGTCAGCGCCACCGACGCCGAGAACCGCACGACCACCACCGCGTACGCTCCCGCGACCGGAACCATGCCCACCACGGTCGCAGTCACCAATCCCAACAACTGGACGTCCACCACCACCTACGCCGGCGCCCGCAACCTCGCGATCAAGGCCACCGACGCGAACGGTGTGGCCATCGAGCAGGAATACGACGTCCTCGGCCGGCTGATCGCCGTCTGGAAGCCGGGCAACGCCAAGCCGAACGATGCCGACCTCCAGTTCGCATACACGATCAGCAAAACCACTCCCTCCGTGGTCACCACGCGCACGCTGCAACTCGACAAGCAATACGCGGTCTCTCATCGAATCCTGAACAGCTTCCTACAGGAGCGCCAGACCCAGTCCAGCCTCCCCAACGACGGCTACGGCCGCGTCGTCCAGGACACGTTCTACGACAGCCTCGGACGCCCGTACAAGACGAACCAGCCCTACCTCAACGAGGACTGGGAGCCCGAGACCGCCGTCTTCGTCGGTGACGACGCCCAGGTTCCCGGCCAGGACTCCGTCGTCTACGACGGCATGGGCCGCACCACCGCCCAGGTCTTCTCCTCCAAGGCCATCGAACAGTGGCGCACCACGACCACGTACGCCGGCGCGGACGAGACCCGCGTGACCCCGCCGAACGGCGGCACCGCCACGCTGTCGATCAATGACGCCCGCGGCAAACCGAAGGAACTACGCGAGTACAACGGCGGCAAACCCGAGGGCGACGGCTACACGAAAATCACCTATACGTACACCCCGCGCGAGGAACTCAAGACCGTCACCGACGCGGGCGGCAACACCTGGACGTACACCTACGACTTCCTCGGCCGCAAGACCCACGTCGAGGACCCCGACAAGGGCCCGTCCGACACCCGCTACGACCTCGTCGGCCGTGTCATCGGAACCACCGACGCCCGAGGCCAAAAGCTCGCCTACACCTACGACGCCCTCGGCCGAAAGACCGCCTCCTACAAGGACTCCGTCGCCGACGCCAACCTCCTCGCCGAGTGGACCTACGACCGCTACGCGAAGGGGCAGGCCGACGGCTCCTCCCGCTACGTGGGCGGCAAGTCGGGCGCGAAGTACACCAGCGAGATCACCGGCTTCGAACCCGGCACCTACCGCCCCGCGGGCACCCGCACCACCATCCCCGCCGTAGAGGGCAAACTCGCAGGGGTCTACACGACCAGCACCACCTACGTACCGGTGCTGGGACTGCCATACAAAACCGAACTGCCCGCCCATGGCGGACTCCCCGCCGAAACCCTCCTCCACGCCTACAACAACGCGGGCCTGCTCACGTCCCTCGGCGGCGCCAACGGCTACCTCAACCGCGCCAGCTACGACCCCTTCAGCCGCAACGTTCGCGCCACCCTGGGCAACACCCCACTCCAGGCCGCATTCACCAGCATCTACGACCCCGCGACCGGCCGTCTCCTCAACACCGAATGGGCCAAGGAGACCGGCACCACCGCCCGGGTCGACGCCACCGCCTACACCTACAAGCCGTCCGGCGACGTCACCTCCATTCGCACCCAACGCGACAACAACACCACCGACACCCAGTGCTTCGCCTACGACGCCAAACGCCGCCTGAAGGAAGCCTGGACGGACACCGCCGGCACCACGACCGCCCCCTCCCCGAAGGTCCCCGGCCTCGGCGGCTGCGTCACCCAAACCCCCACCAAGACCACCCTCGGCGGCCCCGACACGTACTGGCAGTCCTTCGACTACGACATCGTCGGCAACCGCACCAAACTCGTCGACCACGACGCGACTGACGACCCGACCAAGAACGTCACCACGGAGTACGCCTACCGGGCGGGGGCCAAGCCCGAGGCGCGCACCCACCGCCTGGACTCGGTCACCGTCAAGACCGGCATCGCCCAGACCGTCACCACCGGCCTGACCTACGACCAGTCCGGCAACACCAAGACCCGCCCGGGCGCCGACGCCAACCTCCAGACCCTCACCTGGGACGAGGAGGACAAGCTCACCAAGGTCGCCTCCGCCACGAACACGAGCGAATACGTCCACGACGCCGAGGGCAACCGCATCATCCGCCGCGAGGCCGGCAAGACCACGCTCTACCTCGGTGGCGACGAACTCACCACCAACACCGACCAGTCCGGCCCGGTCGTCGGCACCCGCTACTACCCCACCACGGGCGGTACCACGGTCGTCCGCAACGGCAATGGCCCGCTCACCTACATGGCGGCCGATCACCACGGCACTCCGGTCAGCACCCTCGACTCCACCACCCTGACCGCGACCCGCCGCCAGTCCAAGCCCTTCGGTGAACCCCGCGGCGCTCAGCCGACCCAACCGAACGGCCAATGGCCCGACGACAAGGGCTTCCTCGGCAAGCCCATGGACTCAACCGGCCTCACCCACGTCGGCGCCCGCGAATACGACCCCACCCTCGGCCGCTTCATCAGCGTCGACCCGGTGATGGACCTCACCAACGCCGGGCAGATGCACGGCTACACCTACAGCAACAACAACCCGCTCACCTACAGCGACCCGTCCGGACTCCGGCCGCTCGACGACTGTGAGCCCTTCTGCCAAGGCGCAGACACCCCTGACCACGGGACGCGACCGAATGACTGGGCCACCCCACCGCCGGCCCCGGACGATCCCTGGGTCGGCCCGGACGGCCGGGACCTGCCCCTCCCGGTGAAGAACCAGTTCGAGTTCAAGCAGCGCTACTCCAAGAACTACGCGTGGAACACCAAGCACTACGACAGCCCGGACCTGAAGTACAAGTGGACTGTCCAGGCCATGTCGCTGTTCCAAGCATGTGCCAAGACCGCCGGTTGCCTGGACTCCGAACTCGGCGAGGTCTACTGGTGGTGGAACTCCCTGTCGAAGCTCCAAACCGGCGAGATCGGCCCCACCGGCTCCAGACTCGTCCCGTTGAACGTGTCCCCAAGTACCGCCAAACTACTCGCTGGAAAGACCGGTGGAGGCTGCAACAGCTTCCTGCCCGAGACCCTCGTACTACTCGCCGACGGCTCCGGTAAACCGATCGGCGAGGTCAACGTCGGCGAAGTCGTCATGGCCACCGATCCCGAGTCGGGCCAAACCTCGCCACAGCAGGTCACCGCGCTGATCACGGGAGTCGGCAAAAAAACCCTCGTCGAAATCACTGTCGACACGGACGGTGACGACGACACAGCCACCGGCACGATCACTGCCACCGACCATCACCCCTTCTGGCTCGAAGACCGGCAAGACTGGGTTGATGCCGAAGACCTGACCCCCGGCGACCTGCTACGCACTTCTGCGGGTACCTACGTACAAGTCACGGCCACCAGGAAGTGGACGCAGCACCGACAGGTGAACAACCTCACGATTGAGGGGTTGCACACCTACTACGTACTGGCAGGCAGCACGGCAGTACTCGTCCATAATTCGCTTCCATGTCAAGCGGATATGGAGGATGGCCTCAAAAGGGCTCATGACGCGGCGAGCAAATTCAAGAACCCGGGTGGAATGTCTGGCCACGTCGTTCTTGACGATGGCACCAGGTATGACCTTTCATCCGGTCCGGACGGCCGCAATCTCCGCCCAGAGCATATCGCGCCTCCCGGAACGACGCCTGAGAACTTCCATCACCTGGAGAATCAGACTGCAGCTATCATGCGCGAGAGCAGGCAGAATGCGACTCTCTATATCACCGGTACCTACGGTGCGTGTAAGTATTGCATTCCGGAAATGGGGGCAATGGTTCCACAGGGTGGACGATTGTTGGTGATCTGGCAGAATGAGAGCGGAGTGATCAAGAATCGAATGTTTATTGGAAAGGCCGATTAGGTCGACTTCAGATGCGCATCTTGGTCATATTCATTCGCCGATGGTGGTGACGGTGCCGGTGGCCCGATTAGCGTACGGCGAGCCTCGGATTGCGGGCGGATTGGAGAAACACGGCGTGGATTCGTCCTGGCAGTGGCGTGTTGGGCCCAGATCCGGATCAATGAGGGCCACACCCCGATCCGGGCCGATCACGCCGCGGCCCGCCTGCCGGTATATCCGCTTGGCGCACGGTGCGGCGCTGACGCCAAGGTGCCGTGCATGTGCGGTGGGAGCAAATCGCGTTGGACGAAACGGTGACCGCCGTCAGCCGTTGATTCGCCGACACCCGACCACGCGTAAGTAGGCGTTCTACTGCTGTTTTACCTCCGGGCAACCCCGCTCGCCACGCTGGTGCGGGTCACCGGGATCCGATGGTCGATCCAGGAATTGTTCCGGGCGGGGAAGGGCTGCGCCGGCCTCGGCCATCACCAGGTCCGACATTCTCACACGCGGATCAGACGCCCGTACCCAACGGCACCGATTCCGCTGACGTCAACGAGAGCCGCCGTTTGATCCCCGCCGCGGTACTCACTTTGCGCTGCGTCCCGGCCACGTTTTTCACTGGCCGCACTGGCGCAGAAATAAGCCCGAGGTGCCCACCACTACCGACGATGGACCCAGCCATGATCAACGAGTGCGGCTGGAGCACTACGGACCTTGGCGAAACGAGGGAAGGCGCCGCATGGTCTGGTGGTGACGGTTCCAATCGCGCTCACCTCGGATGGGAAGTCTGGTGCTGGGGAGCTTCCGCTGCCTCTGATTCGTCCGATGGGTCTTCTGCGTGGGTCCCTGTGCGGCCTGATAAGGACGGCCCTACATCGCAGTGGGCCCAGGCCTCTTGCTCCCTGGCAAGTGGGTAGGATGGGATGCCATAATAGCTAGATGATTAATCCTGCGGACATCGATGTTTCCGATCTCCTTAGTCGTTGGCTGCGTCCCGCGCAGTTTCCTGCGGTTGGCCTCATGGACTTGCCTCTCGGTCTACCTGTACCGCTCAAAGAGTGGTACACACTCACGTCTTGCTGGCCAGAGATTTGGTCTGCCAGCATTAGGGTTTATGAGCCCACACGTATTCGAATGGGATCAGATCGGGTGGCATTCATGGAGGATCCTACTGGGGATTGGATTTGGGTTTTTGATCCGAGTCAACCGAATGTTGTCTATGAAGGAGAGCCGGGGGGCGGCTTGCAGCGAACCACTGAGGACCTCATGGAGATGCTCGTGCATGTGACAGTGAAGTCGGTTATCGTTTTGTCCAATTACGGTAGGCTGGGTGCTCAGGTACCCAATGAGTCATTGCCACGGATTCTTGATTCAATGGAAAGAATTGGTTTCAGTGGATGGAAATGGCCTCGTCCTGGATATCGTGTATTCGCCAAAAATGGCCTTCTGGTGGAAGTTGGTCCAGCGGTTGATCCGCAGGCGCCATGGCTCGATAGGGGCGGATATTCTACTGTGCGGATCGCGGCCCTGAACGACTCGGACCTGGCTTATCTCGATGTGTTCTCGACGGTTGCGTGGATCGATACCAGCCGAAACATCCAAGGCTTGTCCCGTGAGTGATCTTGAGGTGTGTGGCTGCCATCCGTCGTCGTGTGGCGGAGCATCGCTGTGGTAGGTGGGTTGATGGCTCGTCTGGGTTTTCGTGTGTTGGTTGGGAATCCGGCGGTGTGGGTCGGTGGTTGCGGATTGTGGTGGCGAGGATTTCGCGGGATTGGCCCGGGGGCCTGGGGTTTCGTAGTTTTGTGATGTGGCTGGCGTTTCAGTGGTGGGGTGAATTGGTGGCTGGTCTGGGTTTTCGTGTGTTGGTTGAGAATCCATCGGGTGGGTTGGTGGTTTCGGGTTGTGGTGGTGGGGGTTTCGCAGGGCCGGGTCGGTGGTGCCGGTCTGGGGTTTCGTAGTTTCGTGAGAACTGTTGTGGGTTTCTCGTTGATGTATTGATGCGTCGTAAGGCAACCGCGGGTTTTTCTCGGGTTTCCGGATGTCGGTACGGGGTGTCCGCGGGTGTCCGCTGGCCTGATCGGCCCTGTGGTCTGGTGTTTTGCGGGGTTCGGCGATGGTGTCGGGTTTCCCGCTGTTGTGGTGAGGTGCCGTGGGTGGGGCTGGTGTCGGGGTTTCGTCGGGGCCGGCGCCGGCCCCTTTCCGGGGGCGGGTTGTTACCGGTCAGGCCGGGCCGTGGTGGAGTCTCGCCCACAGGAGGTCGTCGGGCGGGACCAGCAGGCGGGGGAGTTCGAGGCGTTCGGCGATGTGTTCCAGGGCCTGTGCGTGTCGATACGCCGCCGGCCCGCGGGGGGTCCGGGAGACGGCCCGGGGGAGTGTGACCAACGCGCGGGCGAGGGTGACGGTTTCGGGATAGGTGACCACGGTGCGTGCAAGGAGAGCGGCCGAGACGCCGCTTGTCGCGGTCAGGGCGGGGTTGCCGCGGTGAGCCGGCCCAACCGTCCCTGCCAGCGCCGCGCCAGGTGGCGTCCGCGGTCGTACCAGCGGGTGGTGGCCGCCCCGGCCCAGGCGTACGCGGTCGTGCCGTCGCGGTGTCGTGCGAGGCGCCGGTGGACCCGGTACGCGAGGCCGATCCCGGAGAGCCCGCCCGTGTCGAGAGGACCCGGCAACCGGACCCCACTCGCCCGATACCGGTGGCGAGGGCACCACATGCGGTCCGCGGGCGGATACGTCCACGCCACGACGCCGACCCCGCAGGTTCGGCGTCGTGCACACACCGGGCAGGCCCGGACGGGTCGCTCGTCGGTGGCCAGGACGCGTACCCGCGCGCCGGCCGTCCGTCTCCGCGCCGTGTTCTCCTCGCCGACGCGGGTCGGCCCCACCGTGGCGTCGATGCCGGCCGGCTGTGTCCGGCGGGGCAGGCGCAGGCCGGATTCGGATTCGGCCGCAGTGGTCGGACGCGGCAGAGCCTGCGTCAGGTGGTCGTGGGGGATCCGGGTGAACGCGGCCAGGCGGTGTAGCGCCGCGTGGTCGAGGTGGATCTCGACGCGAGGCGCTGCCGCTCCCGGTCCTGTTCGCCCTCCCGGGCCGTGGAGTTCGATGCCGAGGTCGTCCAGCAACCGGGGCACCTCCACGCGATAGGCGTTCCCGAGGCGGTTCAGGTATGAGGCGGTCGACTCGAACGCCACGGGCGCGATCCGCAGGGCGCCCGAGGGCGGGAGTTGCGGGTATCGCCACGTCGGGCCCGGGTCGGGGTGCTCCCCGCCGCTCCCGTCGCCTTCGTGTCTCCTCCCGCCGCGCGTCTTCCCGCTCCCGCGTGCCTTTCCGTTCGCGTTCACGGGACGCGTCGCGCCGTCGCGCGGGCGGGCGGTGTACGCGCCCGGGCGGGGTTGCGAGGCCGGTGGTGCTCCTCGGCGAGGTGGTCGAGGCGCACGGCGTCCAGGCCGCCTCGGGTGATGCGTTCGGTGCCGTCGAGGATCGCGTCGATCGCGGCCTGGCGGACGAGCCGGGCCAGGCTGCCGATCCGCCCGGCGGTGCGGGCATGCAGATACGACACCGACCGGGGCACCGTCCCCGCCCGATGCGCACGCAGATCCAAAGCGTTCTCCATGGCGGCGACCAGGTCCAGGAACGGCTCCGCCCCACCCACACGCGCGGGGAACGCCCCACAGTCGATCAACGCCGCCCGGCCCGCGAGTCGCGCCGCGTACCCCCGTGAACAACGGCGTGGCGGCCACGTCGATGCCCGCGTACACGAACGTCGCCCCGATGCGCTCGGTCAGGTCCTTCAACAGGTCGGCCGTCTCCGCGCCGGCGGTGGTGCGCGGGCCCCGCCGGTGGATCTCGTCGATCATCACCAGTCGCACCCCCGCCTCGCCGTAGACGTGGCAGACGGCGTTGGTGATCTGCGCCTGGGTCATCCGGTCGGTGGTCGGCACGCCGAGGTAGCGGGCGAACTCGGCCGCCAACGTCTTCGCGGTCGCCGCGGGCGGCACGAGGACGTACGCGACCGGCACCCCCTCACCGGCACCGCCGCCCGCGCGGCTTCGCGCGGTGTGGGCGAGGTGGCAGGCGCGTCCGACCTGCAACAGGGCCGTGGTCTTCCCCGCGGCGGCGGGCCCGGTGACGATCAGCCCGGGGCGCGCGGTGACGTCCTGGTGCCGGCCCAGGATCATCAGGGTGCGCACGTTCTTCGCGAGCGCGTCGATGACGGGGGTGCGCACGACGACGAACCGGGAGTGGTAGGCGACGCGTTCCTCGAGGCCCCGCGGTTCGGCGCCGGGCGGGGGAGGGACGGCAACGGGCGCGCCGACGAAGTCCCGCCAGCGCACGCCGCGAATCACACACCGACCGCACACCACCGCGCGCACCGGATGCCGACCAGGCCGACCGTTTACCCGTCGCCTGGGGTGTCGCCTGCCCCGTCGTCCTTGGAAACGACGGAGCCCACAGCGGTGTTCGGGCCGGTCGGGGGCCGATATGCACCCTCGAAAATGCGCAGGCTGTATAGGGGTTCATCGTGAGTAACCCCAATCCACCCCGTCGGCCCCCGGCTCACGTCCGGCGCATCCCCAACGCGTCCAACTCCGCGATCCGCTCCTCCGAGAGCTTCGCTCGCCTGCTCCTGGTCGTGGTCACCCACACCCTCAGCCGGACGTCCTTCGGCCACCCGTCGAACGCGGTCACCGACTCCACGTGGGCCCGCGGGACCTCCAAATGCCCGACCCGGGCCCGGTAGGCCGCCGCCGCGGCCACCGCGATCGCCCACGCCTGCTCCCGCGTGCGCCGCGGCCGAGGTCCGTCCGGCACCGACACCGCCGCCCCGGCCTCGGCCCCGTGGTGTCGGTCATCGCGGGTGGACGTCAGCCCGGACGCGAGCAGTTGGTCGCGCTGCGCCGCGTTCAACCCGTTCAGCCGGACCGCCGCCGAGCTACCTACCGCCCGATCCCGGCCCCGGTCCCACGGTGCACGACGTCCATGCGCACGTCGTCCGGCTGGCCCTCCGCGCCCTGCTCGGCCCGTTCCACGGTGCGCGGTCGCACCGACGGCGACACTTTGCGCCGCGCGGGCCCACGGGGATTCGGTCGAATCGGTTGCGGGTGGCGCCCGCAGGCCGGGGACCGATCCCGCTCGGGTGCGCAGGTCTTGTCGAAGTACTCGGCCGAGTACGCGTGACCGTGCTCGGCCGTCGGGTGGTTCGATCGGGGTGGGGCATGGGCATCGACCGCCGTCGCCCGGAAGCCTTCGCCCGGCGGTGGTGTAACGATCCATGCGGACCGAAGGGCCCTGACAGGATCGACGCCGTGACGGACGACATCCGAGAGATATTCGAACGGGCCGGCTGTGAGGGTGCGTTGTGTGTTCAACCGCTGGGAGGCGAGGTCGAGTTCGGCCTGTGTCCGGACGCGCCGGTGGTGTCGGCCTCGGTGGTCAAGGTGCAGATCGCGCTGGAGGCGGAGACCTGGTTCGCCGAAGGCCGGCTGGACCCGCGGGAGCGCGTGACGCTGAGTGTCCTCGACCGGACTCCCGGCCCGGTCGGGATCTCGCTCTTCGACGACGACGCCGTGCTCTCGTGGCGGGACATGGTCGTGCTGATGCTCACCATCAGCGACAACCACGCCACCGACACGCTGGTGCGGCGAGTCGGCGTCGACGCGCTCAACGCGACGGCGGCGCGGCTCGGGCTGACCGGCACGGTGATCGAGTCCGACCTGCGGACCATGCTCGATTCCATCGGCCGGGACCTCGGGCATCCCGGCTGGAAGGACGCGCTCGCCTGGGCGGCCGGCGCATCCCAAGACGAGGCGGCGCGGGCCGACGAACGGCTCCTCGCCTGCCGCGCGTTGGATCCGTTGCGGGGCACCCGAACCACCCCGCGCGACATGGTCGACCTGCTGCGGCTGATCTGGACCGACCGGGCGGCCCCCGCAGCCGCCTGCGCACGGGTGCGCGCCGTGATGGCGAGGCAGGTGACCCGGCACCGAATCGCCGGCGGATTCCGGCCTCCCGTGCGGGTCGCGGCCAAGAGCGGCAGCCTGGTCGGCGTGATCCGCAACGAGATCGGCGTGATCTCCTACCCCGACGGCCGCCGATACGCCGCTGCCGTCTTCACTCGCTCCCGACCGGGCTCGGACGACGCCGCGATCAACCGGGCCATCGGCACCGCCACCGCACGGGGCGTCGCCGCACTGCGGAACACAGGCGCCTGAAAGCCCGGCCGGCGCCGACTTCGGGCGAGGCCTTCGGGGATCTCCGACAGGCTCCTGTGATTTCGGGGGTGGTGGTTGGTGTGTGGACGGTGGCGTGAGCTGGGGTGTTGCAGGTCGGATGAGAACATTTCGGGGCTGTCCGGGTGGAGGCTGTGGGGGTCTGGCCTGGGGGTGTGGCGTTTTTGTTGAGAATGCGCGGGTGTGTTGCGCATAGCCTGTGTGTCTCAAGGCCCGGACCGTGTTTGCGCAGGTCACAGGGTTTTGTATGGCTGCAGGGCCCCGGGGTGTGTCTACTGTCGGGGTGTGCGGGACCCGGCGGTGGTGCCGGGACGGTGGTGTGTTTCGGCGGGGTGGTCGAGGCGGACCGTGTCGAGGCTGGTTTTGGTGATGCGTTCGGTGCCGTCGTCGATGGCGGTGATGGCGGCTTGGCGGATGAGGCGGGTGAGGCTGCCGATCCGTCCGGCGGTGCGTTGGTGGAGATACGACGCGAGGCGGCGGTGGTGTCCCCGCGTGGTGTGCGCTTCGGGTCGAGGGCGGTTTCCACGCCGGTGATCAACTCTTTGAATGGTTCGCGTGTGCCGAGCCGCGCGGGGAAGGCCCCGCACTCGATCAGCGAGGCCCGTCCGGCGAGTTGCGCCCCGCGTACCCCGGCGAACAACGGTGTGGCGGTCACGTCGATGCCCGCGTACACGAACGTCGCCCGGATGCGTTCGGTGAGGTCTTTCAGCAGGTCCGCGGTCTCGGCGCCGGTGGTGGTGCGGGGGTTGAGGCGGCGGGTTCTCGTCGATGAGGACCAGGCGGACGCCGGCCCGGTCGTACGTGTGGCAGACGGCCTCGGTGATCTGTGCCTGCGTCATCCGGGCCGTGACGGGGACGCCGAGATAGCGGGCGAACTCGGCGGCCAAGGCCTTCGCGGTCGCGCCCGGTGGCACGAGAACGTACGCCACCGGCACCCGGCCTTCCACCCCTGCACCCCCTGCGCCGCGTCGGGTGGCCTCCGCGAGGTGGCAGGCGCGTCCGACGCGGGTGCGGGGCGGTGGTCTTGCCCGCGGCGGCGGGCCCACCGGCGATCAGGGACGGTCGGGCGGTGGTGTGTTGCCGGCGTCCCCGGGCCCGGGAGCGTCGGCGTGCGTATGTTGGTGGCGAGGGTGTCGATGGTCGGGGTGCGGACGCTCGCGAACGCGGAGTGATAGGCCAGGCGTTCCTCCCGACTGCGTGGCGGGGGCATCGGGCTCGGGCTGTGTCGGGGCCGGTGCGGTCGCGAAGTCCTGCCGGCCCTGCCAGGTGGTGACCGGCCGGGATTGTTCCGTCGCGTCCACACCCTCGTCACTCGGGCCTTCGCCCGACTGCTCACCGGGGCTCACCATTTCAGGGCCTCCTCGTGTGCGTCGTAGAGCCCGTACCGCGTGTACGGCGGTGCGGGGGAGCCGGGGTCGGTTTCGTCGGCGCCCCACCCCCGCGGTGGTGACTCGTCGGGGTCGTCGTCGAGTTCGTCGAGGCCGTCCTCGCCCGTCCCCGGGACGGTGCCGCCGAGGTCCTGTTCCCGCCCTTAGCGCGCGGGGCGTCCCGGTGGGGGAATCCGGGTGGGTGTGCTGCGGGCGAGGAGGCGTTGTTCGGCGCGGGTGGCCCCTCCGGCGCGGGCACGGCGCATGAGCCGGTCGAAGGCTTCCGCGAGGTTCGCCTCGTGGATGTCGGCCTCGGCGTGGGGGATGACGGTGGCACGCACGTACCGCCAGGTGCGTTCGTCGAACGGGTGGTGGGCGTGGTCGCGGTGGATCCACGGGATCTCGGTCAACTCGCCGTCGGGCAGACGGATCCACACCCGGCGGCCGTCGTGCGGGTTGTGGTGGACCTCCCACTTCCCGCCCCGGGCGACGACGCCGGAGGACTGCCCGCGAAGCGGGCCCAGGACTTGGTGGTCGTAGGTGCGGTGGTCGATGCGGATCCCACGTTCGCCGGCGGCCTGCCATCGCACCGGCAGCAGTTCGAGGTAGTCGCCGCGGCTCAGTGGTACCGGCACGTATCCGCACGCCGCGACCAGGGCGGCCCACATCCGGTTCGGCGTCAACGCGACCTTCGGCATCACCGGATGGCGTAGTCCTTCGTGGGGGCGGTGGTGCCCGTGCACGAGCCATTCGTCGAGCAGGTCCTGCAACCGGGCGACGCTGAAACACGCCTCACGCTCTGCGTCTCTGCCGCGTCGGCCGGCGTCGGAGCCGGTGTACCCGGGAAGGCGTTGGCAGAACAGGGAGTTGATCGACCCGAAGGTGCGCTCCACGATGCCCTTCGCCGTCGGCGCGAATGGCGGGGCCGGCTGCACACTGATTCCCCAACGTCTCACAGGCCGCGGTGAACGCCCCCGACAGGAAGACCTTCCCCGAGCACCCTCCCCCCTGAACACATCCGCCGCTGCGCCACGTCCCCTTGGAGGTCCGCGATCACACCAAGACACCGACGTCTTCGAGGCAGCGGAGCAGGGCCGCCTGTGGTGCCGAGTTCGTCCTCGACGTGGGCGTTCGGAGGGACCGGGCCGTGCCGAGCCCGCGTTCAGGCTTTGTGTCTCCAGATCTCCTTCCACCGTTCCTCCCGTGCGGCCACCACGACGGGGTCGACACTGCGGGGTTGCCATCCGCGACCGGCCCCGCATCGTGCGCACAGCCGGTGAAGGCGGTAGCCGTCGCTCCACGGGGTCGTTCCGCCGTCGCTTCCACATGCCCGGCACACCGAGGGGACGTCCGTCGCCGTGATTGTGGAGTTCAGGATGCGTGCCACGACGATCGGGAGCGGCTCGATCGGATGAGCCTCGGGATCAGGGCAGTAGGCGAGACTGCCCTCCCAGCCCCGCCCCCGGTCCCGCCAGCCGCCGTCCGGCGTCCGGTGACGTCGCCCGCGAGACTTCTCGGCGCGACGCTGCTCGATGAACGCCGATTCGTCCGCCAGCCACAGCTCCCGGGCGTTCGCCAACTCCTCCACCGCCCGGACAAGAGCCGCCGGGTCCGTGTCCGGCAGCGCGGGGATCCCGGAGCTGCGGCACAGATGGTGGTATGTCGCCCGGAAGCCGTACGGCCTGAACATCACCACACAGGTACGGAGACTGGCGTGACGGGCACGCGCCGAAAGCCCGATGTCGTGCACCCGCCACCGGTGCGTCGCAAAGCCGCTCATCCGGCGAGGCTAAACCGTCGGTCGACCTGCACGCACTGACTTTCGAGCACGTTCGAGGCGTCCTTGATCCGACCCGGACACCACCGGTCGGCGGCGCCTTCCAGGGCCAACACCAAGCCGTACGCAGGGGCCGTCACCGTGTCGAACCGGCAAGAGCAGCGGTCGATCCCGCCGCCAGATTGTCCGACACCGACCACCGAGCGAAAACACCAAATCCGCGCCCTGAACCTCACTTCGGATCCCACACTCGACCGCCTCACCAGCGCATGCCGAGTTCGGTGAGCAACCGCACCCGCTCCTCGTTCAACGAGTTCCGCCGGGTGCGTTGGTTGTTGACCCACTTGCCCAACCGGACCTCGACCACCTCGCCCGTACCCGCCGCGCCACCCACGGCCCCTTCAACGTCTGCTGCGTCCACCGGCCCGATCACGGTCTCGACATGCGCGCGCGGCACGTCGAGGTGTCCTTCGCGTTCGCGGTAGGCGACGGCCGCGGCGAACCCGGTCTCCCACGCGCCCCGCCCGCGCCTCGGCACCGGGGCCGCCCCGGCGCCGTCGCCGCCAACAACCGCACCGCCCTCCTCCGTGCCGTTCCTCCCACCACGACCTCGCGCACCACCGACGCCGGCAGCCGCCGCCACACCGTCCTCGACACCGTCGCCGCCCGCTGCGCCGCCTTCGCCCGCCACCGCGCCGTGCCCGTGTTCGGTTTCGGCCGTGATGCCGAGTGCGTCGAGCTGCCGCACCTGTCCGGGCCGCAGCCCGGCCCTCACGTCCGCCCGCCGGTGCCGCTGCGCCCAGGCGCCGATGTCCCGCCCACCGGCGACGTGTCCGGGCACGAGTTCGTCGAGGGTCCCGCCCCGCCGCAGGTGCAGTCGTACTTCGTTGCAGGCTCTCTGCCAGGCGATGGTCCATCCGTCGGGCCTCCACCACGGGTCCAACTCCTCGAGGGCCCGGCGGCGTTCGGGGTGCGCGTCCAAAACACCCGCACGCCGTTGGTTGGCGAGCCACTGGCCGACGCGTACGCCGTCCTGGACGGCTCCCTGTGGTGCGGCGAGATGTCCGACGCGTTCGACGTACCGCCTGGCGACGGCGAGTCCGTCGTCGAACGCGGCGTCGGGATGCGACCACACCATGCCGAGCATGACGAGTTTCCGCGTGCGGCCGGCGTCGAGCCGCCCGGCGGCGTACTCCCTGCGCTGCACCGCGGCCCACTGCCCGACGGGATAGTCGTGGTCGTGCCCGTCGCGTGCGTCGAGGGGGATCCTCATGTGCCCGTGCGTCCCCAGGAACCGCCGCGCGGCGAGATACCCGCGGACCCAGTCGCGTTCGTCCGGGTCGATCACCCGCAACCGCACGAAGTCCGCCACCACCACCGGATCCCGCGGGCTGGAGAACCGCAGGAGGGGCCGCGTCTCGGTCCCGCCGCCGAGGCCCGATCCGTTTGCATCGACCGGCCCCGCCGCGCCCTCCACAACCCCGCCAACGCCCTTCGCGACCCCACCGACGTCCCCCTCGGCCGTCCCCGCGCCCCCCTCGACCGCCGTGTCGCCGTTCGCTGTGCCGTGTTCCGCCGTGCCGTCCTCGTCCTCGTCCCGGCCGGGCCCGGCTCCGGCGATCGTCCGTACTGCGCCGTGTGCCCGTGCCTGGGGGACGGCGAGTGCCTCGACGAGTTCGGGTGCGTGGGCGCGGAGCGCCTCCAGCACGGTCACGAGGTACCGGTGTCCGTCGGACAGGAGCATGTCGTCGGGCCGTTCGTGGTCGTCGAGGAACACCGGAACGACGATGGCGGCGACCTTGCCCTGTCCCGGCTTCTGGCGCAGTGCCCTGCCCAGGGCCTGGGTGATGTTCACGACGCTGGACATCTCGTCGAAGATCGCCACGGCGTCGACGGCGGGGCAATCGATGCCCTCGCCGAGGATCCGTACGTTCGCGACCACGGACAGGTCCCCGGGTTCGCCCGGCGCGGCGAAGCGGTCGAGGACGGCGCGCCGGTGTTCGCTCGGGTGCTCGCCGTGCAGCCACTCCGCTCGCACGTCCGCAGGGGCCCGGTCCGGGAGTTCGGCGCGCAGGCGCCGGCCGACGTCGGGCAGCCCCAACGCGAAGGCCTTGGCCTCGGCGACGCGGTGGTGGAACGTGATGACGGTACGCAGCCCGTTCTCGCGGGCGGTCTTGAGCAGCGCGGTCTGCAAGGCGGCGAGGCGTTTGCCGCGCCACGCCTCGACCAGCCTCGGCGCGTCCGGGCTCTCGTCGTCGAGGGCCTTGCGCGCGTCGCGCCGGGCCTGGTTCGACTCCTTGTCCCGGATGTCCGCCACCAACACCACGAACCGCGCGAGCAGACCGCGTCGGATGCTCTCGGCGAGCCCCAGATGGAAGATCCTCGGGCCGTAGACGTCGATCGCGTCCATGGACACGGCGAGTTCCTCGGGAAGCGCGGGAACGCGCGACAGCCCAACCGTCCGAGCCGGCGACGCGCCACCCCCACCACCTGACGACCCGTCAGATGAAGCAGGCATTTCACCGGTTTCATCGATCACCCCGGTTTGCATTTCCGATGAGAAATACTCGCCACCCGAATCGACCTCGAATGCGATGTCATCGGGCATCGGCGGAAGTTCGATGTGTGATCCGATGTGAGGTTCGACGTGGCGCCCGGCACCGCCGCCCACACCCCGCGCCCCGCTCCCGGACCCCACCTCGAACAGCGCCCCCTGCCCACCCGCGCCACTCCCGACACCGCCCCCGCCCCGTTCGCCGCGCCGCCTCCTGCGCCGCCCCTTGAACGGTTCGTAGATGCGGGGTGTGGCGGTCATGTACAACCGCCGCAGTGCGGGGACGAGGGTGTTGTCGTGGATGTCGGTCCAACTCTTGTCGACGTGCCCGGCCACGCGATGGGCCTCGTCGCACAACACCAGCGTCCAAGCCCTCAAAGCAGGGATCCCGTAGGGCCCGGTGTGCGCGTGAATCACCGCGCCGAGCGAGGCATAGGTGGCGAACACCGTGTACCGCACGTGCCGTCGGGCCCACAGGGCGAGACTGGGCCCGCTGGTGGTGGCGCGCACGCTCGCTGCGCCGAGCGCGTCGTCGCCCTCGAGGGAGCACACCGCGAGCATGGCCTCTTCGTGTCCGAGGGCGCGCCAGGCGGTGACGGTCTGGGTGAGCAGATCCAGGGTGGGGACCAGGACGAGGGTGCCGCCGGTGGGCGCGAGGCGTCGGGCGGTCTCGGCAGCGATCAGCGTCTTGCCGGTGCCGGTGGCCGACACCAGGAGCCCGCGGTTGCCGCCCGGGCGTACGGGGCCCTCCAGGCCGCGCACCGCAGCGTCGACGGCCTCGACCTGGTGCGGCCGCGGCCGTGGGGCGAATTCGCGCACCGACCCTCCTCGTCATCACTTCCGGAACACCCGACGGGGCTCCCGATATACGTCAAAGTCTACCTGAGTCATCCTTGAGTCACCTCGCTCTCCAATCCTGTCGAAGGAAAACATCAACGACGCCCCGGCCTTTGAAGCGACGCCCCGACCTTTCGATTCGTGCGCCGATCCTCCCGTCACGCCGCGGCCACATACTCGGGGCGGGGGAGCGGTACGCGGCCGTGTTTCACTGCGGTTCGGGTACGCCGAGTCTCCCCAGTCGTGAGCGGATCGCGCCCGGTTGGCGGTCGAAGCGTCGGGCGAGCTCGACCAGGCCGTGTCCTGCGGCGTGCAGTTCGAGGAGCAGCTGCTCGTCTTCGGGGGTCCATCGTTGGTAGGCGTTGGCGTGGCGGGTGCGGATCTCCTCCACGGAGTAGGCCTTGTCCGCGGCCTCGTCCTTGTGTGACGCCGGTTGTCCCACAGTCGTGTCCCGGGCGGGGATCAACTCCACCGAGCCCAGTGCGGACGAGGGGAAGTCGCACACCTCGACTCCCTCGAGCCAGAAGGTGGTGGTGCCGTCCTCGAACGTCAACAGATCCGCTCGCAGGTCGAGTTCACGGCACATGGCATCGGGGTCTGCGGGATCGGCGACGAACTCCTTGAAACGCAGGCGGAGTACCGTTCGGGGCTTCGGTTCGGTCATGACGGAAACGATGCCGGCCGAACCCACCTCCGGGGCCCGTCGCTTGTACCGATCCGCATCGCGGATCGGTAGCTCCCCGCAACGCGGGGAGCCCGCGCTCCCTCCTCCGACAGGGAACTCCCGTAACCCACTGCCCACTTCGCGCTGCCGGCGGGCCGCAACGCGGCCCCGGTCCGAGCCGCAACGCGGATCGGACGCCTCCCGCAACGCGGGAGGCCCTCACTTCGTTCTCGATCCGCACCGCGGATCGAGCTCCCCGCAACGCGGGGAGCCTCGGTGGCGCACCGCGCCACCGCGAGCCGCAACGCGGCTCCCCGAGCTGATTCCCAGGTGGGCCCATGCGCAGGAGCTGCTGCGGCAGCAGTAAGCGTCGGTGGGCGCGGCCGCGACCGCCCCGCAGCCCGGCGCCCGCGCCGCGCAG
>NZ_JBSHGZ010000020.1:45696-173071 GCF_053618075.1 Embleya sp. NPDC055664 | reverse complement strand
GCGCCGACCCCGGGTGGGGCGGCGCCGCGCGGCGTGGGTGGGTGCTCAGACGTGGGCGGGGGCGTGAGCGGCGACCTCGCGGGCGGCGGGCCGGCGCAGGGCCAGCGCGGCGAGGGCCGTCAGCACGATGCCGGCGGCGGCCAGGTACACCGCGGTGCGCAGGCCGTCGGCGGTGGCGACGCGCAGCGCCTCGCCGGTGTGCTCGCCCAGGCCGGCGTTGGCGATGGCGACCAGGAGGGCCAGGCCGACGGCGCCGCCGATCTGCTGGCTGGTGGAGGCGATACCGGACGCGATGCCCTGGTCGGTGGGGCTCACCCCGGTCGAGGCGGCGCCGAACATCAGGGTGTAGCCCGCGCCCTGGCCGATGCCGAGGACGACGAGTCCGGGGATCAGGGCGGCGTAGGAGGCGTCGGCGGACATGGTCGGCGCGATGATCGCGGCGCCGGCGGCACCGGTCAGCAGCGAGGCGATCAGGATCGGGCGGATGCCGTACCGGGTGGCCAGCCGCCCCGCGGTCTGCGAGCCGACCGCGATGGCGGCCATCGGGACCAGGAAGGCCAGGCCGGTGCGCAGCGCGCTGTAGCCGTGCACGCCCTGGAAGTAGACGGTCAGGAAGTAGAGCAGGGTGCCGAAGGTGGCCATGTAGAGGAAGGTGACGCCGGTGCCGACGGTGAGGTTGCGGTTGGCGAACAGGCGCAGCGGCAACAGCGGGTCGGCGCTGCGGCGTTCGACGGCGACGAAGGCGGCGAGCAGGGCGAGGCCGGCGAGCGCGGCGCCGAGCACGGGGGTGGCGGTCCAGCCGGATTCGGGTCCCTGGACGAGGGCGTAGACCACGGCGGTGATTCCGACGGTGGAGGTGAGCGCGCCGGTCAGGTCGAACGAACGGCCCCTGGTCCGCGGCGCGTCGGGGGTGATCAGCGGGAACGCGAGCGCGGCGGCGAGGGCGGCGAGCGGGACGTTGACGAAGAAGACCGATTCCCAGCCGAGAGACTGGGTCAGCACGCCGCCCAGGAGCGAGCCCAGGATCATCCCGCTGCCGCCGGCGGTGCCCCACACCGCGAACGCCCGGTTGCGTTCCCGTCCTTCGGCGAAGCTCGTGGACACGAGGGTGAGCGTGGCGGGGAAGAGGAAGGCGCCGCCGATGCCCTGGATCGCTCGGGCGGCGATCAACAGCGCGGGTGATCCGGCGAGTCCGCCGAGCAGGGACGAGACGGCGTAGAGCGACAGTCCGAGCGTGAACATCCGACGCGGCCCGAACAGGTCGCTCGCCCGACCGCCGAGGAGCAGGAAGCCGCCGAAGGCCACGGCGTAGGCGCTGATCACCCACTGGAGGTTCTGTGCGGAGAAGCCGAGCCCGGTGCCGATCTCGGGGAGCGCGACGTAGACGATGTTGTAGTCGATCGAGATGATCAGTTGGGCGAACGCCAACAACGCGAGCACGAGCCCCGGCCGACGGCGGGAGGGCGTTTCGGCGATGGTGGTACCGCCGCCGGGGGCTTCGGCGGCGGCGGTCCTGCGGCTTGGCGTGGCGACTCGGGACGACATGGCGTGACCTGTTCTGTGGAGGTGCGGTGCGGTGCGGTTCGCCTGGTGGCAAACACAAACCTAGGCGCGCGATCGACCAGCCACAGGGTGCATTTCGAGCACGGATTCGTGGGTCAATTTCCCTCGTGGCGCCGGTGGATCTCCACCGCGACGGCCAGGTCCTCCCACGACATCCCGACGCTCTTGAAGAATCGTGGCCGGTCCTCGGGGACCGCCCCCTCCCCCCGGACCAACTCCGCGAGGTTCACCCCGGCGTCGCGGCTCGCGTCCCACCCGGCGAGGAGCAGATCGCCGGCCTCCTTGCCGGCGGCGGAGCGCGCCTCGACGTACACGGCCGCGCGCCGGACCAGCGCGGTGTCGACCTCCCGCGCCGTCGGCTCGTGCGATCCCACCGCCACCACGACCGCGTGGGCGGGCACCAGCGTGCCGTCGAACAGCGGTTCGCGGGCCGTGGTCGCGCACACCACGATGTCGGCGTCGGCGACCGCGTCCGGCGTCCCGACCGTCGCCGCGAGACCGAACGCGCGGGCGTGCTCGGCCAGTTCCCGGGCCGCCTCGACACGTCGCGCCACCACCGTGAGCCGTTTCAGCGGCCGGACGGCGAGCAGGGCCGCCAGGTGCCCGTACGCCTGCGGACCCGTACCGAACAGCACCAGGTGCGCGGCATCGGCGAGGGCCAGCCGCCGGACCGCGACGGCGCTGACCGCGGGCGTCCGCAGCGTGGTCAGCGCGGCGCCGTCGAACAGCGCCAACGGTCGCAGCGTGGGCCCGTCGAGCAGCAGGTAGCTGCCGGTGATCCGGGGCAGCCCCCGGGCCGGATTGCCGACCGCGACCCCGGCGATCTTGACGCCCACGTGCGACGACACCGCCGCGGGCATCAGGAGCAGTTCCCCGGCGGGCACGGCCACGCTCGACCGGGGCGGTGCACCCTCCGGATCGAGGCCGCCGAGCAGCGTGCGCTCGATCGTCGCGATCGCCTGCACGGGCGCCAACTCCACGGGGATCGTGGGCAGTTGATCCGTCGCCGTCACAGCAGGAACCCCGCCCCGAGCGTGTCGTCGGCGTCGAGGAGGAACCGATGCTCGCCGGTGCGATACGCCGTGCCGGTGACCTCGGTGAGCACGCCGGCGGTGTGCGACCCGACGACCTTGCCGGTGAAGACCGTGCCGATGATCGACTCGTGGCGCAGTTCGTCGCCCGTCGCGATCCGACCGCTGTCGGCGAGCAGCGCCAGCCGCGCGGACGTACCCGAACCGCACGGGGAACGGTCGATCTGGCCGTCGGCGAACACGGTGACGTTGCGCTGGTGGAGTCCGGTCCCGGTGTCCGGCAGTTCCTCGTGGAGGATGACGCCGTAGACCCCGGACAAACGCGGGTCGTCGGGATGCCGGGTGGCCGGCTCGTCGGCGAGCGCGGCGCGGATCTCCCGGCCGATCGCGGTGATCTCGGGCAGCTGCTCCGGGGTGACGGCAAGGCCGAGCGAGGTCGCCGAGACGGAGGCGTAGCAGGCCCCGGAGTGGGCGAGGTCGACCTGTACCGGGCCGCGCGAGGTGGTCACCGGGATCTTCCTGGCGGCGATGCCCGTGGGCACGTTGCGGAAGGTCACCGAGGTGGTCCGCCCGGCGCGGCGGTGCACGATGGCGGTGACCCGACCGGAGGGAACGTCGATGTACACCCGCGCCGTTCCATCCGCCGGCGCCGCCACCCGCCCCGAGTCGACCGCCCACGCGCCGAGCGCGATGGTGCCGTGGCCGCACGCGGTGGAGTAGCCGTCCTTGTGCCAGAACAGCACCCCCAGGTGTGCCTCGTCGTCGTCGGGCGGAACCACGAAACCGCCGTACATGCCGCCGTGCCCGCGCGGTTCGCGGGTGAGCAGTCGGCGGATGTCGTCGAGCGGCCCGGGTCGCGGCGCGGTGGCGGTGCCCCCCGCTCCGAGTACGATCGCCCGCCGCTCGGCCACGGTGTCCCCGGCGATCACGGGCAGCCCATGGGAGACGATCCGGAAGGGTTCGCCGGCGGCGTGGTAGTCGACGGTCTCGATGGCGGCGATCACGATGCGGGCGCCTTCTTCCTGGGCGGGGATGGGGACCTGCCGGGCACGAGCGGACGGCGCGACAGCTTTGTAAGGTGTGACATTGTATTAATAGATATCAGACACCCGCAAGTATTTCCCCGGACCGATCGGCCGGGCGGTTTCCTCCATCCGCGCTCTCGTTCTCACCCCGCGCCCGCCCCCGTCCCGGCGTTGGCTATTCGCCAGACAACGGTCTTTCGTGGCGGATAGGTTGAAGAGAGGCATTCCGCCTCCCCGCGCCTGACCCATGGAGGTCGAAGTGCCGCATTTCGCCTACCAGTTCCACGCCGCCGTCGGCAACTGTCAACCGGTCCTCGCCGCTCCCGCCGGGGTGGGCGACCCGGCGCCGCGACTGATCAATCTGGCCAACACCGCCGGCGCCGCGCTGGTGCCGCACTTGGCCGGCGGAATACCCGCGGCCGGATTGGCGGCCGTTCCCGCGATGGCGGCGAACGCGCCCTACACCTGGGCCGGACTGACGAACGCGTCGCTGCGCATCGGGCTGTACCCGGCGGGGCCACACCCCGCATACGAGGCGACCTGGCGCATCGCGTCGCTGCGCGTGGCCGCCTACACGGCGGCGGGCGGTCACCTGCACGACACACCGATCCTGGCGGCGCTGGACGCGGGCGAAAAACGCGCCCTGGCCTACTTCATAGGCGTGACACTGGCCATGTACACCGCCGGGATCACCGGCTTCACCTTCCCGCGTCACCTGTCCCGCCACGTCGCCGCGTTCGGGGGCGCGGGCGCCGGATACACGGTCGATCCCGCGTTCGCCGCGGCCAACCTGCCCGACATCGTGTTCTTCAACCTGGGGGCGGGCACCTGCCAGGTGTGGGAGGCCAAGGGGCGCGGTGTGGGCGCGGGCGGCGGCGGTTTCGCCGTCGCCGGGGTGCCGGCGCTGCTCGGCACGGCGATCGACCAGACCCGCAGGCTCGCCACGGTGCGCATGCCGGGCGTTTTCCCGGCGTTCGTCGCGCCCAATGCCCGCATCGCCTCCGTCGCGCGGGTCAATCCCGCCGACGGCCGGTGGCACCTGCACGTGGCCGACCCCGCCCAAAAGCGGGGCCGGGAGGAAGGCGATCCGATGGAAAAGGCGAAGTTCTACGAGGAGTTCTATCGTCCCTTCCTCGAGATGATCGAGGGCAGCACCGCCACGCTCACCGTCGACGGCGTGCGGTTCCTCGTCGCGGTGGTGCCGGGAACCCGGGTCCGCGTCGGGCTCGACGAACGCATCGCGGACCTCTTCGGCCAACACGTCGGCAAGCGGGGACGCCCCGAGGGAGATCGTGCCGCAACGGCGTCACCGGAGGAGATCTGCGAACGGATCGAGGAGATTGTCGAGACGGGCTACGGCCAGGCCCCGATCGACAATCTCTACGTCAGCCCGGAGGGCATCCTCACCGAAGCCGACGAGGAGGACCTGAACCAACCTCCGGCCTGACAGGCGGACGAGCCGACCACACCCGCCCGCCGGGCGATCGCCGACCCGAGAATCGCAAACCCGAACGGCGCGGCCCCGGACAGCGCGACCCGCAGCGCCGGGGCCACGTTCACCCTCACCCGCACCGGCGGGCGGCCTCCCCGATCCGCACCCGGTCGTTCCCGCCGTCGGACAGGAACGACGCCAACGCCTGCCCCTCCTCGCCCACGGCGGCGTGTTCGGCCCGGGACAACGATCGCAGCGGGGTGACCGTCACCGCCCCGCCCTCGACGCTCCACGTCGCGCCGACCCGGCCGTCCAGCAGGACCACGCGCACGCCGGCGACCGACAGGCCCCGGTGCGCGTCGTCGACGATGCGGGTGCGGTCGTCGTAACCCAGGAGCGCGTTGTCGAAGGCGGGGAGGAAGCGCACCGGGGCGGGGGTGTCGGGGTCGGGGCGCGGCGCATCGGGCAGATCCAGCAGCTCGCGCCCCCGCTCGTCCCGGAACGAGACCAGTTCCGGGCGCACCGCGGCAACCGCGCGCGGCAGACCCGCAAGGCCGCACCAGGCGCGCAGATCGGCCGAGGAGGCTGGACCGAACGCGGCCAGATAACGCCGTACCAGCGCTTCGCCGACCGGATCCGTGTCCGCCGGGGCCGGCGGGTCGACCTCGCGCCCCAGCCACGAGGAGACGAGCGCGTTGCGCACGCCCGCCCGGGTCCGCCACACCCCGCGCGGCGGGAGCTGCACCACCGGGACGAGCGCGATCAGCATCTCCCCCAGCGCCTTCGGCGACACGTCGGGCCAACGATCGGCGAGCGCCCGGGCGAACTCCGACATCGAGCGCGGCAGCCCGTCGGCCATCACCTTCCGGCCCTGCGCGGCCAGTTCGTCGAGATCGATCCCCTCCAGCTCGCGGCGGTACACGCCCATCACCCGCTGCCGCAACATCGCGTCGTGGCGGGCCCGCCAGGCCAGCGCGTCGGCGGCGGTGACCAGGTGCACGGTCCGGCGCATCAGGTGGGTGCGCACCACGTCGCGTCCGGTCACCAGGTCGGACAGCGTCGCCGGGTCGAACGCGCGCAGCCGCGACCAGAGCCCGATGAACGGCTCCTGCGGTTCCTGCGCCTGGAGACCGCCGACGTGCGCGACGGCCGTAGCCGGCGCCATGTCGACCCGATCGAGCAACAACTGCCGTGCCAGGGTCGCCCGGTTGAGCGCCCGCGCGTCGAGAACGGTCATCGCCGGCGACCACCCTTCGTTTCCCCGCCCACGATCACGACCGATCCCTCGCCTTTTCTCGCGTCCATGTCCCCAGCCTGACATCGGTAGCGGTCAGGGTATGACCGCTACCGATGGCATGGCCCATGTACAGGACCCCGGCTCCCTCAGCCCCCCACGTAGTCCGCCAGGTGCTCCGCGGTCAGGGTCGACCGGGCCGCGACCAGATCCGCCGGCGTGCCCTCGAACACCACCCGCCCGCCGTCGTGCCCCGCCCCGGGCCCGAGGTCGATGATCCAGTCGGCGTGCGCCATCACCGCCTGGTGGTGCTCGATCACGATCACCGACTTGCCCGCGTCGACCAACCGGTCCAGCAGCCCGAGCAGTTGCTCGACGTCGGCGAGGTGCAGACCCGTGGTCGGCTCGTCCAGGACGTACACCCCGCCCTTGTCGCCCATGTGCGTGGCCAGCTTGAGCCGCTGCCGCTCGCCGCCGGACAGCGTGGTCAGTGGCTGCCCCAGACCGAGGTAGCCGAGCCCGACGTCGGCGAGCCGCCCGAGGATGGTGTGCGCGGCCGGCGTGTGCGCCTCGCCCGCGCCGAAGAACTCCTGCGCCTCGTTCACCGACATCGCCAGCACCTCGCTGATGTCGCGCCCGCCCAGGTGGTATTCCAGCACCGAGGCGTCGAACCGCCTGCCCTCGCACTCCTCGCACACACTCGCCACGGAGGCCATCATCGCCAGGTCGGTGTAGACCACGCCGACCCCGTTGCAGGTGGGACAGGCACCCTCGGAGTTGGCGCTGAACAGGGCCGGCTTCACCCCGTTCGCCTTCGCGAACGCCTTGCGAATCGGGTCGAGCAGCCCGGTGTACGTCGCCGGATTGCTGCGCCGCGAACCCCGGATCGGCGCTTGGTCGACCGACACCACACCCTCGCCGGCGGCATGCGAGCCGCCCACCAGCGAGCCGTACACGAGCGAACTCTTCCCGGAGCCCGCGACCCCGGTGACCACCGTGAGCACGCCGAGCGGCACGTCCACGTCGACGTCGCGCAGGTTGTGCGTGGCCGCGCCGCGGATCTCCAGCGCGCCGGTGGGCTTGCGTACCCGCTCCTTGAGCATGGCCCGGTCGTCGAAGTGCCGGCCGGTGACGGTCTCGCTCTTGCGCAACTCGTCCACGGTGCCCTCGAAGCAGACCGTGCCGCCGGCCGAACCGGCGCCCGGGCCGAGGTCGATCACATGGTCGGCGATCCCGATCGTCTCCGGCTTGTGCTCCACCACGAGCACCGTGTTGCCCTTGTCCCGCAGGCGCAGCAGCAGGTCGTTCATCCGCCGGATGTCGTGCGGGTGCAGGCCGATGGTGGGCTCGTCGAAGACGTACGTGGTGTCGGTGAGCGCGGAGCCGAGGTGGCGGATCATCTTGACCCGCTGCGCCTCGCCGCCGGACAGCGTGCCCGCCGCCCGGTCGAGCGAGAGGTAGCCGAGGCCGATCTCGACGAACGAGTCGAGGGAGTGCCCGAGGTTGGCGAGCAACGGCGCCACCGACGGCTCGTCGATGCCTCGGATCCACTCCGCCAGATCGCTGATCTGCATCGCGCACGCGTCGGCGATGCTCACCCGCTTGATCCGCGACGACCTGGCCCCCTCGCTCAGCCGGGTGCCACCGCACTCGGGGCAGGTCCCGAACGTCATCGCGCGCTCGACGAACGCCCGGATGTGCGGCTGGAGCGCGTCGATGTCCTTGGCCAGCATCGACTTGCGGATCTTCGGGATCAGCCCCTCGTAGGTCAGGTTGATCCCGTCGACCTTGATCTTGGTCGGCTCCTTGTACAGGAGGTCGTGCAGTTCCTTCTTGGTGAACTTGCGGATCGGTTTGTCCGGGTCGAAGAAGCCGCAGCCGCCGAAGATCCGGCCGTACCAGCCCTCCATGCTGTAGCCGGGGACGGTGAGCGCGCCCTCGTTGAGCGACTTGGAGTCGTCGTAGAGCTGCGTGAGGTCGATGTCGGAGACGGTGCCCCGGCCCTCGCAGCCGGGACACATGCCGCCGGTGCGCTGGAAGGACGCCTTCACCGCCTTCTTGGCCCCGCGCTCGACGGTGATCGCGCCGGTGGCCCGGACCGAGGGCACGTTGAACGCGTACGCGCTCGGCGGGCCGATGTGCGGCTTGCCGAGTCGGCTGAACAGGATGCGCAACATCGCGTTGGCGTCGGTGGCGGTGCCGACCGTGGAGCGCGGGTTGGAGCCCATGCGCTGCTGGTCGACCAGGATCGCGGTGGTCAGCCCTTCGAGGACGTCCACCTCCGGCCGGGCCAGGGTCGGCATGAAGCCCTGGACGAAGGCGCTGTAGGTCTCGTTGATCAGCCGCTGGGACTCCGCGGCGATCGTGCCGAAGACGAGCGAACTCTTGCCCGAGCCGGACACACCGGTGAAGACGGTCAATCGACGCTTGGGGATCTCGACGTCGATGTCCTTGAGGTTGTTCACCCGGGCGCCGTGTACGCGGATCAGATCGTGGGTGTCGGCGACGTGCGGCGCGGGCGACCGCACATTCGTCCTCGGGGCCTTGCTCATCCTGACTCCTGTGCTCGCGGTCGGGCGTTTTCGGTGGGTCGGCGCCGGCGGGTCGGCGGTGTGTGGCGATCACGCTAGCCGCCGGCTCCGCGACCGTGCTTCTTCAGTCCTGATCGATGCGATCACCGGCCGAGCGACGCGCCGCGTGCCGAGAGTAGTTGGGCCCTCGCGTGGCAAACCTCTAGCGTACGAGCCTGTGAACAGCAGATTGCGGGACATCGCGGCCGTGAACGCCCGGATCGTCGCCACGGGCGAATACTCGACTCCTTACGGCACGGTCCGGGTGGGGCCCGCGCTGCACGCGGCGATGTCCGGCACCGTCGGCCATCCCCCGGACGAGCCGCTCGCCCCGCACCCGGTCGGCGCCGGGCCGTCGACGCAGGTCCGGGTGACCGGCGAGGGCAGCCTCCAGGCCGCGCGGCGCCTGTCCGGGTCGGGCTCGGGCCCGATCGCGGTGCTCAACTTCGCCTCCGCGCGCAACCCGGGCGGCGGCTATCTGCGCGGCGCCCGGGCCCAGGAGGAGGACCTGTGCCGCAACAGCCTGCTGTATCCCTGCCTGTTGCGGGCCCCGGACTACTACGCCGCCCACCGAGCCGGACCCGATCTCCTCTACAGCGACCGGGTCATCTGGTCCCCCGACGTCCCGGTGCACCGCGACGAGCACGGTCGCCTCCTCGACGAGCCGTTCCCGGTGTCGTTCCTGACCTGCGCCGCCCCCAACGCCGGCGAGACCCTGCAGCGCGACCCCGCCGCGCACGGCCGCGTCCGGGAGACCCTTCGTCGCCGCGCGGGCCGCGTCCTGACGGTGGCCCACCATCACGGCGCCCGCCGACTGGTCCTGGGCGCCTGGGGATGCGGGGTGTTCCGCAACGACCCGCGCGAGGTCGCCGGCGCGTTCCACGACCACCTCGCCCCCGACGGCCCCTTCGCGGCGGCCTTCGAACACGTCGTCTTCGCCATCCACGACCCCTCCCCCGACTCGCCCAACCGGACGGCGTTCACGGAACGTTTCGGCGCCGCGGAGGCCGCCCGGCGCTGACCGGGCGGGGCCGCGTCGGTGCGCCTCACCGGTGGTGTGCGGCGCCCACGTGGTGCAGGTGGACGAGGATGTCGTAGGTCGGGCACAGGTGGGTGTTCGTGTACTCGTCGCACGGCCACGCGACGCCGACACCGCGTGTGGGGTGGGCGTCCGCCAACCAGTCGCGGGCGAGCCCGGGGGCGACCGTGCGGGTGTCGAGATACCAGTCGCGTCGACACACCTGTCCGAGGACGAACTCGGCGGCGCCCGGCCCGGTGGGTCCGAGGTCGAAGCGGCGCCGGGGCCGCCCCGGGGCGGTGGCGTCGATCGCGTCGAACGAGCCCTGGCCGAAGGTGAATCCGACGTTGGCGTACCGACCGCCGAGCCGTTCGCGCAACGCTCGCCCCACATTCGGCGGATCGTCCCCCGCCGCGCTTCCCGCGGCGACCTCGGTGTTGTGCGCGGAGACGAACACCCCGGCGCCGATCCGGCGTTGCCACCGGATCACCCCGTCGGCCGCGGCCGCGGCCGCGGCCCGGTCGGCGCCCGAGAGTTCGCTCCCGATCCCGAGCACCCGTACCGCGCCCGGCGCACCGCGCACGTTCCACAGCCGCATCCAGCGGAACACGTCGAGCGTCTCCAGGGTGTTCCATGGGCTGTCGTCGGCGCGGAACTCCTCGTCCATGATCGTTTTGAGGTGGCCGGTGCCGTGCCGCACCCACGCGTCCAGCCGCGCCCCGGCGCGCGGATGGATCCCGAGCACGAGGCCGCGGAAGCCGTGGTGGTCGACGAGATGTCGGAACAACCGATGCTTGACGGTCCCGAACTCGCCCGAGCCGTGGGTGGCGGCTCCCGCGCCGACCACCTCCACGCCCCGGAGCATCGTCCCGAACGCCGCCAGATCCGTGTCGGGCCCGCCCGGAACGGTGCTGCGCAGTGGAAAGGCGTGGGCCGCCAGCGCCAGGGCGGGATCACCACGCGACGGAGTGGATACCGGGGACGTCGCGGCCACGACCGCCGGGCCGGAGGCAAGGGACAAACGCTGTGATTTCATGCACCCGACGCTAGGCAACCCACCGCGCCACCCGCGTCGTCCGCGAGACCCAGGACCCGAGTACCCCTCGGGTGCCGCCCGACCAGTACCCCGGATCGCCCGGCGGCCGGCTCGGCGCGGGCCTCCCGGTCAGTCCTGCGCGGCCGCGTAAACGGCCGTGACGGCGTCGGCGATCGGGCCGGTCGGGTCGCGCTCGGGGTCGCGGCGGGCCAGGCCGTCGTACGTCTCGAAGCCGGTGAGTTGCCAGACGACGTCGATCGCCTCGGGTCCGGCCGCCACCCCCCGGGCCGCCAGGAGCGAGCCGAGCGCGGTGCGGCGCATGTCGTCGCGCTCGCGCAGCAGTCGGTCGAGGTCGGCGTCCAGCACCGCCATGCCGCGCAGCCTGCGGATCACCACCGGGTCGGCGGCCCAGAAACGACAGAAGGTCTCGGTGAAGCGGCGCAGCGCCGCGTCCACGTCGGGCGCGGCGAACGCCTCGGACAGGTCGACGCCCGCGCGCGTGGCCAGCCCGTCGAAGAGGGCCTCGAGCAGGCCGGCCTTGGTGCCGAAGGCGTTGTAGACGGTCTGGCGGGACACGTCCGCCGCCTTGGCGATGGCGTCGAGGGTGAGCTGGGTGGGCTTGGTGGCCGCGAGCAGCGAGCGGGCGGCGGTCAGGATGCGCAGTCGGGTGTCCTCGGCTGCGGCCTGGCGTTTGTCGGACTTGTACACGCGCGGACTCACGCGGCTTGCCCCTTTCCCAATTTTGGATTTACTGTCTGTCCATTGAATTCTACGCGACCTCGCGGATCGCGGATACCCCGGCCTGCCCGGGCGTCCCGATACGCCGGATTCGCACCCTCCACACTCTGCGCCACCTGCATTCGGGAGTGCACCATGTCCACCCTTCAGCAGCCCCTCACCGACCGCGTCGCGATCGTGACCGGTGCGAGTCGCGGCATCGGCGCCGCCACTGCCCGAGCCCTGCACAAGGCCGGCGCGCGGGTCGTGCTCGCCGCCCGTGACGCGGACGCGCTGACCGCCCTGGCCGACGAACTGGACGCGGCCCACGGCCGGGCGCTCGCCGTGCCGACCGACGTCACCGACCCCGACGCCGTCGAGCGACTGGTCGCCACCACCGTCGACCGCTTCGGCCGGCTGGACGCCGCGGTCAACAACGCCGCCGGCGGCGGCCACCCGCCCACCCCGCTCGCCGACGTCGACGTGGCCGCCTTCGACAGCGCCTTCGCCGTCAACCTGCGCGGCGTCTTCCTCGCCCTGAAATACGAGATCCCCGCCATGCTCGCGAGCGGCAACGGCGGCACCATCGTCAACATGTCCTCCACCGCCGGTCTCCAGGCGGTCGGCGGTCTGGCCGGGTATGTGTCCAGCAAGTTCGGCCTGATCGGGCTCACCCGCACCGCCGCGCTCGACTACGCCGACGCCGGCATCCGGATCAACGCGCTCGCGCCGGGCCCGATCCACACCGAGCAGTTGGAGGCCGCCGGGGAGCAGGCCCGGCAGGCCGCCGCCCAGGCCATGCCGATGCGCCGGATCGGTCTGCCCGACGAAGTCGCCGCGGCCGTGGTGTGGTTGTGCTCCGACGAGTCCTCGTTCATCACCGGCGCCACCCTGCCGATCGACGGCGGCAAGCTCGCGGGCGCACCGCCCTTCCGTCGCCCCGCCGGCCGGCCGCAGACGAACCCGACCGCGCCGTGAACCTGCTCGTCGTGGGCGCCGCCGGCGGTACGGGCATGCGGCTCGTCGCGCAGGCCCTGGTCGCCGGCCACCACGTAACCGCCCTCGCCCGCGATCCGCGACGCGTCACCACCCGACACGAACACCTGCACGTGATCGCCGGGGACGCCCTGGACCCGGACACGATCGACGCGGTGGTCCCGGGCCACACCGCCGTACTCAGCGCGCTCGGCGCCACCACCCGCGCGCCCACCACGATCTACTCGCGGGGCACGGCCAATCTGCGCCGCTCGATGACCGCCGCGGGTGTCCGGCGTCTGGTCTGCCTGTCCTCCGGCGCACTCGACTCGGGCGCCGGGGTGCCGGCGGCCCAGCGCCTGGTGACCAGACTCATCGTCAAACCCCTGCACCGGCATGCCTATGCCGACATGCACCGCATGGAGCAGGATCTGGCCGAAGCCGACCCCCGCGCCGACGCGCTCGACTGGACCGTGATCCGTGTCCCGATGCTCACCAACGGACCGCGCACGGGCACCTATCGATACAGCCCCGACGAGAGTCGGCCACTGGATCGGCCGACCCGGCTCTCCCGCGCCGACCTGGCCGATTTCATCCTCGGGCACGTCGACGACCGCGAGACCTTCGCGACCCGGGTCGCCATCTCGTACTGACCCGCGCCGACGACCCCCGAAAAAGCCGCCGAGGGGCGGTCCGGTGCCCGCCACCGGCACGGCGACCGCACGCGACCGCCCCTCGGCTTTCCCCATGCCGCCGTCCCGCCCCGGCCGACGTGCGACCACCGGCGCCCGGCACCCGTCGACCGGCACTTTCTCCCAGATCGCTTTCGACCGCATCCACGAGGTAGACATGGCCACAACCCGGGCGGCGATACCGCCCCCCGCTTCACCAGGTCCGTCCGCCACGCCCGGATGGACGCGTTACGCCCGCGTCGTCGCGGGCCGCCGCTCCAAGTGGGCGGTCCTGGCGATCTGGGTCCTGCTGATAGCCGTCGGCGGATCGCTCGCCGCGAAGATCGGCTCGGTCCAGGACAACGACCCGCAGACCTGGCTGCCGGCCGACGCCCAGTCGACCAAGGCCATGGACATCGGCGAGAAGCACTTCGCCGACAAGAACGTCGCCACGGCGGTGGTCGTCTACGCCCGCGAGAGCGGCCTGTCCGCCACCGACCTGGCCAAGGTCGACCGCGACCGGGCGGCCCTCGCGGCCGAGGGCACCGCCGCGCCCGTGCCGGCGCCCGTGGTCGCCGAGGACCGTCGGGCCGCGTTCCTGAGCGTCGCGCTGCGCACGTCCAAGAACGACAACGCCGTGCTCGGCGACGGCGTCGACAAGCTGCGCGACCTGGCCCGGGCCGACGCGCCGGCCGGGCTCGACGTACGAATCACCGGACGTGCCGGCAACATCGCCGACTTCATCGACGTCTACTCCGGCCTGGATCTGGCCCTGCTCGGTGCCACTCTCGGCCTGGTCGCGCTGCTCCTGCTGATCACCTACCGCAGTCCGATCCTGTGGCTGATCCCGCTGCTTTCGGTCGCCTTGGGCGCCCAGGTCGCCAACGGGGTGGTGTATCTGCTCGCCCGGCACGCCGGGTTGCTGGTCAACGGGCAGAGCGCGTACGTCCTCACCGTGCTGGTCCTCGGCGTCGGCACCGACTACGCACTGCTCCTGGTGGCTCGGTATCGCGAGGAGTTGCGCCGGCACGAGGACCGGCACGAGGCGATGGTGCAGGCGTTGACCAGGTGCCTGCCGGCAATCGTCGCGTCCGCGCTGACCGTGATCGTGGCCACCTTGTGCCTGGTGTTCGGCAGCATGAACTCCACCCGGGGACTCGGCCCGGTCGTGGCCGTCGGCGTCGCGGTGGTTTCGCTGGCGATGACCTCGCTGCTGCCGGCCCTGCTCGTGATCCTCGGCCGGTGGGCGTTCTGGCCGTTCGTGCCCCGGTATACCCCGGACGCGCCGGCCGAGCCGGTCGCCGCCGAGCGGGCACGCGGACTGTGGCCGGCGGTGGCCCGGTTGGTGGGACGTGCCCCCCGCGCGCTCTGGATCGGCACCGCCGTGGCCCTGGCCGCCCTCGCACTGGGCGCGACCGCCACGTCCACAGGCCAGACCCAGGCGGAGCAGTTCACCAAGAAGGTCGATTCGGTCACCGGCCAGCAACTCCTGGCGCGGCACTTCGCCGCCGGGTCCGCCGCGCCGGCCGACGTGTACGTGCCCTCGGCCGTCGGCGGCGACGCGGCGGCGATCATCCGCGGCGTCCCGGGGGTCGCCGCCGCGAGCGTCGACCGGACCGCCGGTGGGTGGGCGCACATCGGTACGGTCCTCGCCGACGCCCCCGACACCGGCGCGGCTCGACGCACCGTCGACCACATTCGGGTCACCCTCGATCGCGCCCCCGGGAAGGTGTCCGAGGCCGTCGTCGGCGGGCAGAGCGCGGTCGCCCTCGACACCTCGAACGCGCAGGGCAAGGAGGAGAAATTGCTCATCCCGCTGGTCCTGGCGATCGTGCTGATCATGCTCGTGGTGCTGCTGCGCGCACTGGTCGCGCCGATCGTGTTGCTGCTGTCCGTGGTGCTCTCGTACGCCGCCGCCGTCGGTGCCGCCGTGCTGGTCTTCCGCGCGCTCGGTCATCCCCGGATCGATCGTGGTCTGCTGCTGTTCGGCTTCCTGTTCCTGGTCGCGCTGGGCATCGACTACACCGTCTTCCTGATGACCCGGGCCCGGGAGGAGGTCCGGCTGCGCGGCCATCGCGAGGGCATGCTGACCGCGCTCACCGTCACCGGCGGCGTGATCACCTCCGCGGGACTCGTGCTCGCCGCGACCTTCGCCGCGCTCACCGTCATCCCCACGGTCACCTCGCTGCAGCAGGGCTTGCTCGTGGCCATCGGCGTGCTCCTGGACACGTTGCTGGTCCGCAGCCTGCTCGTCCCAGCCCTCGCCCTCGACATCGGGCCGCGCATCTGGCGCCCGGGACACCCCGAGCGACCGTCACCCCGGCCCACCCTCTGAGCCGGTCGAGGGGCCGTCCGTCCACCGGCCGGCCCCTCGGCCGGACGTCAACCCTTGCCGCGGAAGCGGCGGTGCAGCGCGCGGATCTCCTCGGCCAACGCCGGAATCGGGCCCTCCACCACGAGCCCGGGTACGACCTCCCCGATCGGCAGGGCGCGTACGGGAGAGGCCGAAACACCCAGTTCGGCCAGCCAATCGCCGGTCTGCGCGGCCGAACTGACGTAGACGATGCGGCCGAGGCCCACCCAGCCGTGCGCCGCCGCGCACATCGGGCAGTGCTCGCCGGAGGTGAAGACGGTGGCCGCCGCCCGCTCCGGGGGTGTCAGGTGCGCGGCGGCCCATCGGGCCAGTTCGATCTCGGGGTGGCGGGTCGGGTCCCCGGTGCTGCGCTCGCGGTTGCGGTCCTCGGCGAGGACGGTGCCGTCCGCGGCGACCAGGACCGAGCCGAACGGCTCGTCGCCGGCCGCCACGGCCTCGGCGGCCAGTTCCACGCATCGGCGCAGGTGGATGAGTTCTTCGTCCGACACGGTCATCGCGTCTCCGTCATTTCGCTTCGGTGGAATCGGCGGGCGGGGTGCGCTCGCCGGCAGGGGTGCGCCCGCCGGGCGGAGTGCGATCGCCGTTGGGGGTACGCAGTCGCTCGGCAACCCGGGCCAGCATGCGCCACGCGGCGCCGGGATGTCGGGTCTCGTTCGGATCGCCGTCGAACGGATCGAGCACGACGGTCTCGGCGCCCAGGCCGCGCAGGCCGTCCAGATCGTCGAGAACCTGCTCGATCGTGCCCTCGCCCGCGAGTCGTGTGGCGTCGGGCAGCGGCTCGTCGGTGACATGCAGCGCGATCCGGGGCACCAGCGCCGGCGTCGCCCGGCCCTCCCCCTCGGCGATGTCGCGCATCCGGTCGACCGCCGCGTGCATCCACGGCATGGTGCGGCGCAGCGGATGCCAGGCGTCGCCGAGGCGCACCGCGCGGCGGATGCCCGCGTCGCTGTTGCCGCCGACCCAGATGGGGATACCGCCCGCGCGGTAGTCGTCCTCGCCGCCCGCCCACGCGGCGCGAATCGCCGCGAGGTGCTCGTCGGTGGTCCGGCCCCGGCGCTCGAACGCCAGCCCGAGGGCGGCGAATTCCTGCCGCGCCCAGCCGACGCCCACGCCGAGCACCAGGCGCTCGTCGCTCAATCGGTGCAGGTTGGCGGCCATCCGGGCGACGAGCAGGGGGTGTCGGTAGGGGACGATGAGCACCGTGGTGCCCAGCCGGACCCGCCGGGTGACGCCGGCCAGCCAGGCGAGCGTGGTGAAGGGTTCGTAGAAGGGGGCGGGGTACTGCTCCGCGACGTCGGGCGTGATCGCGATGTGGTCGGAGACCATCAGCAGGTCGAATCCCAGCCCCTCCACGGTCTGTGCCCAGTCGCGCAGCATGCCCGGATCCGTGCCGGGGCCGAAATTGGGGACGTTGACACCGAGTTGCATGGATCGAGGCTATCCGGCGGCAACCCGAGGGCCGAAGACATAATTCATGCCCTTCCGGCCGGATCGCCGTGGATCCGCCGGTAGTCTGGCCGAATGACCGAGGATCTCGACGCCACCGACTGGGCCATCCTGGGCGAGCTGCAACGCGACGGGCGTATCCCGCTGACCGAACTGGGGCGCCGGGTCAGTCTGAGCGCGTCCGCGACCACGGAGCGGGTCAGGCGTCTGGAGGCGGTCGGCGTGATCACCGGCTACCGGGCGGAGGTCGACCTCGCCCGGACGGGCTTCGCCGTACTGGCCGTGGTGCGCCTGAAGTACCCCGGGAGTCGGCACGGCCCGCTGCACCGCCTGCTGGAGGAGCGGCGGGAGATCCTGGAGTGTCTGCGCACCACGGGCGAGGACTGCTACACGCTCAAGGTGGCAGCCACGTCGATGCCGCACCTGGAGGCGATCATCGACCGCCTCGCGCAGTTCGGCAGCACCACCACGAACATCGTCTACAGCCAGACGCTGACCTATCGCGGCCCCGCCCGCCCCACCCCGCCCGACGACGACCGGGACGGGGAGCGCGCGGCGGATTGAGACCCCGCGGGGCCTGCTACTCGACGACGAGTTCGACCGGGATGTTGCCCCGGGTGGCGTTCGAGTAGGGGCAGACCTGGTGGGTGGCCTCCAGCAGGGCGCGGCCCTGCTCGGCGGACAGGTGCTCCGGCAGTTCCACGCGCAGCGTCACGCCCAGCCCGAAGCCGCCGTCGCCGTTCGGGTTCAAATCGACCTCGGCCGTGACCGA
The DNA here is from genome assembly GCF_053618075.1 of Embleya sp. NPDC055664. Taxonomy (NCBI): domain Bacteria; kingdom Bacillati; phylum Actinomycetota; class Actinomycetes; order Kitasatosporales; family Streptomycetaceae; genus Embleya; species Embleya sp. NPDC055664. The sequence continues at coordinate 155,207 of NZ_JBSHGZ010000020.1, read as the reverse complement.
GGCGTCGGCCGCGTCCACGCCCTGGCGCTTGGCCACCAGTTGCATCGCGCTGCCGAAACAGGCCGCGTAGCCGGCCGCGAACAACTGCTCGGGGTTGGTGCCGATCCCGTCGCCGCCGAGTTCGCGCTGTATGCCCAGCTTGACGTCGAGTTGCCCGTCGGAGCTGACCGCCCGGGCGTCGCGTCCGGCCGAGGTCGCGATCGCGGTGTACAGGCTCATGGTGGTCTCGCCTTCTCCAAGTGATGGCAGACAGATCCGAATAGTGGCAGACAGATCTGTCTGTTCGGTCGACGGATCCGACGGTAGACAGACCTGTCTGGTAAAGTCAAGGCATGCCCACGACGACCCCCGATCGACCCCGCGAGAGCCCGGCCCGCCGCCGCGTGCTCGACACCGCGAGCGCGCTCTTCTACGCGGAGGGCGTGCATGCCGTGGGCGTGGACCGGATCATCGCCGAGGCGGCCGTCGCGAAGGCGACCTTCTACCACCACTTCCCGGCCAAGGACACGCTCGTCCACGCCTATCTGACGGAGCAGTTCGAGGCGCAGCGCCGGGCCGTCGACGACTTCCTCACCGACTCCGCCGACCTGCCGCCGCGCGAGGTCCTGGTGCGGCTCTTCGACCTGATCGTCGAGATCGGCCGCCAACCCGGCTTCCGGGGGTGCGCGTTCATCAACGCCGCCGCCGAATTCCCGGATCTCGCGCATCCGGTCCGCGGCGCGATCCAGGACCACCGGACCTGGTTCCGGACGATGCTGACCGACCTGCTGACCGCGGCCGGCGACGCCCACCCCCGGACCACCGCCGACATCCTCATGCTGCTGCGCGACGGCCTGGCCGTCGGCTGCTACCTGGACGACGCCGACGCCATGCGCCGGATCACCCGCGACGCGCTCGACCGGGTCCTGGACACACCCGACGACCCGACGCGATAGCCGCCCCGCCGGCTACTACCGCCCGACCGGCGCCTCCTCCTCGGGCAGCGGCGCTCCGGTTCCGGTGCGCACGGATGTGGCGTGCTCCGGGTCCGCGATCCGTGCCGCGCCGGCCGGGCCGGCGGTGACCACCAGGGTCAACGTTGCGCCCACATCACTCGCGATCGCGCGCCGGGTGTGTCGGGCCCGCTCCCGGGTGAACACACCTACGCTGCCTGTGGGTGGCGTGACCGCGCGGCGCAAGATCGGTGATTCCGGAGGCGGATGTGGTGCGTGACGGTGGGAGATTCGACGTCGTCGTGGTCGGCGGCGGCCACAACGGCCTGGTCGCCGCCGCCTACCTGGCGCGGGCGGGGCGCTCGGTCGTGGTGCTGGAACGGCTCGACGAGGTCGGCGGCGCGGCGGTGTCGGCCCGGCCGTTCCCCGGGGTCGACGTGCGGTTGTCGCGCTACTCGTACCTGGTCGGCCTGCTGCCCCGAAAGATCGTCGAGGACCTGCGGCTGCCCCTGGTGACGCGGCGTCGGCGGATCGGGTCGTACACCCCGCGCGGCGCCGACGGCCTGCTCGTCGACACCGAGGACCGGGCGGGCACCCGGGCCGAACTGACCCGGTTCGCCGGCGCACCCGACGCCGACGCGTGGGAGCGGTTCGGCGCGGCCACCGGCAGGCTGGCCCGGCGGGTGTTCCCCACCCTCACCGAACCGCTGCGCTCCGAAACCGAGTTCCGCCGCCTCGTGGACGACGAGCGGATCTGGGGCGCGGTGTTCGCACAACCCCTGTCGGGTCTGATCGAGGCGGAGTTCGCCGACGACACGGTGCGGGGTGTGGTCGCCACCGACGCGCTGATCGGCACGTTCGCGTCGATGCACGACCCCGCGCTGCGGCAGAACCGATGTTTCCTCTACCACGTGATCGGCGGCGGTACGGGCGACTGGGACGTCCCGGTGGGCGGCATGGGCGCGGTCACCGCGAGCCTGGCCGACGCGGCCCGGACGGCGGGCGCACACCTGCGCACGGGCGCGACGGTGACCGCCGTGAATCCCGACGGCGAGGTGTACTACACGATCGGCGACACGGAGTATCGCGTGGCGGGCGCACACGTGTTGGCCGCCGTCGCGCCACAAACGCTGGGCCGACTGTTGGGCGAGCCGGCCGCCGGCCCCGCGCCGGAGGGGTCGCAGCTCAAGGTCAACATGGTGCTGGCCCGGCTGCCGCGCCTGCGTGATCCGCGCGCGGACCCGCGCCGGGCGTTCGCGGGCACCTTCCACGTCAACGAGGGTTATGCCCACATCGCCGACGCGTACGAGCAGGCCGCGGCCGGGCGAATGCCGACGCTGCCGCCCGGCGAGATGTACTGCCACACCCTCACCGACCCCTCGATCCTCGGTCCGGGGCCCCGGGCCGCCGGGGTGCATACGCTGACGCTGTTCGGCCTGCACATGCCCGCGCGCCTGTTCACCGACGACCACGACGGCGCTCGGACGAAGGCGCTGCGCGCGATGCTCGACTCCGTCGACGACGTGCTCGCCGAGCCGATCGAGGACTGCCTGCTGCGCGACGCGAACGGCGACCCGTGCCTGGAGGTGCACACGCCGCTCGACCTGGCGGACGAACTCGGGCTGCCCGCCGGGCACATCTTCCACCGCGACCTGTCCTGGCCGTACACCCCGGACGGTACGCCGCCCGGGACGTGGGGTGTCGAGACGGCCCACGAGCGCATCCTGCTGTGCGGGGCCGGCGCCCGCCGCGGCGGCGGGGTGAGCGGTGTCCCCGGCCACAACGCGGCGATGGCGGTACTGCGCGGGCCGGTCCGCATCGCGGGCGAGGGTCAGCGGGGCGACGCGTCCAGGTAGGTGAGCACGGCGAGGACTCGACGGTGTCCGGCGTCGCCGGCGGCAAGGCCGAGCTTGGCGAAGATGTTGCCGATGTGCTTGTGCACCGCGTTGTCCGTCACCCGCATGCGGGCGGCCATGGTCGTGTTGTCGAGGCCCTGGGCCATCAGACCGAGGACTTCGCGCTCGCGGGTGGTCAGTACGGTCAGCGGATCGTCCCGGCGGCGCACGACCTGCGCGATCACCTCGGCGTCCAGCGCCAGGCCGCCGGCCGCGACCTTGCGCAGCGCCTCGACGAACTCCCCGACCCGGCCGACCCGGTCCTTCAGCAGGTAGCCGACGCCGTGATGGCCGGTGGACAGCAGTTCGGTCGCGTACGTCTGCTCGATGTACTGCGACAACACCAGGATGGGGAAGTCCGGTCGGCGACGGCGCACTTCGATCGCCGCCTGCAGGCCCTCGTCGCGGTACGACGGCGGCAGGCGTACGTCGACAACGGCCGCCCGCGGTTCCTCCTCCGCCACCGCCGCGAGCAGGTCGTCGGCCGTGTCGACGACGCGGGCGACCTCGAATCCGTGTCGGGCGAGGATGAGTTGCAACCCCTCCGCGAGCAGCACGTTGTCCTCGGCGATCACCAACCGCACGGCAACCCCACCATGATCGAGGTGGGACCGCCCGCCGGGCTGTCCACCGTCACCTCGCCGTCGAGCGCCATCGCCCGTCGACGTATTCCGGCGAGGCCGGTGCCCCGCACCTCGTCGGCGCCGCCCGTGCCGTCGTCGGTGACCCGGATCCGCAGGCGGTCGGCCTCGCGGTCGAGCGTCACGGTGGCGACGGAGGCCCCGCTGTGCTTGGTCGCGTTGGTCAGCGCCTCGACGACGGTGAAGTAGGCGACCGTCTCGACGGCGGCGGGTATGTCGCCCAGTTCGCCCACATCGAGCCGGGCGGGCACCCCCGACCGTGCAACGACCGCGGTCAACGCCCCGGACAGACCCCGGTCGGCGAGGATCGGCGGGTAGATCGTGCGGATCACGTCGCGCAGTTCGGCCAACGCGGCCTCGGCGCTCGTATGCGCCCGTTCGATCAGCGCCTCGGCCGTGTCCGGATCCTCGCGCACGGCCTGCCGGGCCAGGGCGAGGTGGATCGTCATCGCGACGAGCCTACCCTGCGTACCGTCGTGCAGGTCCCGCTCGATCCGGCGCAGTTCGGCGCCGTGCGCGTCGAGTACGTCGGCCCGGGTCCGGGTCAGCGCGGCCACGCGCAACTCCAGCCGCTCCGCCCGCGACGACGCGAGCAGCCGGGCCTGGGCGCGGGCGAGCGGCGGCAGCCCGAAGCACGCCACGGCGCCGAGGCCGACGACCTGGCCGACGCCGAGGACCAGCGCGTCGTCCCAGCCGTCGATGGGTACATCCACCCACAGTCGTGGCCGGTCGGCGGGGGGAAACGCCCACCAGGCGGTCAGCCCGATCACCCCGACGATCGTGTTGCCGACCACGAGCAGCGCGAGCAGGCCCGCCGGCACGCCGGTCACCGCGTTGAGCACCAGCCACCGGCGCGTGGTCGGCGCCGAACCGCTCGGTACGCCCAGGCCCTGTCCGGCGGATCTTGGTGGATCGGGCCGCGTCGTCCGGTGCCGTGCATCGGCGTGCCGGAGAAGCAGCCGCATAGTGGTTCCATTCGGCTGTTTCTCCGGTGCGGCGAGGTGCGGCACCGGGTGGCGCGGACCCGCCAAGGTCCGCCGGACAGGGCCTAGCCGGCGTCGCGCGGCGGATCGCCGACGGTCCGCCCAGTCGCCCACCGCACCCGGGTGCGCGAGGAAGAGCAGCCCACCGAGCGCGGCGAACATGTTGCCGAGCAGGTAGGCGCAGGCACGCACCGCGTTCGCCGCATACATGACGGTCAGTATGCGAACAGGGGTCCACCCCCGCACTACAGCCGGCTGTACCGAAACACCTGCAGCCGGTGGTATCGGCGGCCGGGCCGGCGCCGGCTAGCTTTCCGGCCATGGGAAAACACCTGCGTACCCTTCCGCCGACCCTGGCCCTGGCCCTGGGCGCCACGACGGCCGGCGTGCTGATCGCGCCGCCCGCCGTGGGCGCGGCGGCCCCGCCCTGTTCGCCGATCGCCGGCGAGCGAGCCGACGCCGGCGTACCCCACGGCGTGCCCGACCATCGCCGGTTGCGGCGTGACGCCGAGGCGGTGTCGGCCCTGGGCATCCCGGCCGTCCAGGCCAGGGCGACGGCCGGCCGCATCACCTGTTCCGCGCGCGTCGGCGTCGCCGATGTGCGCACCGGCCGGGAGATCCCGGCCGACGGCGCGTTCCGGATCGCCAGCACGTCCAAGGCCCTCACCGCGACCGTGGTGCTCCAACTCGTCGGCGAGGGCCGCCTGGGGCTCGACGACCGGATCGAACGATGGTTGCCGGGGCTGGTGGCCGGTCGCGCCATCACGATCCGCCAGGTGCTCCAGCACACCTCCGGCCTGCCCGACGCCATCCCGTCGTGGAACACCGAGGCGGAGTACCTGAAGCTGCGGTATCAGCGGTACTCCACCCGGCAGTTGGTGGAGGACGCGGTCGCCATGCCGAAACTCTTCGAACCGGGCGAGGGTTGGGCCTACTCCAACACCGGCTACCTGATCGCCGAGCTGATCATCGAACGGGTCACCGGGCAACCGTGGGACGCCGAGTTCGAGCGGCGCATCTTCCGCCCGCTGGGCATGGACCACACCTACTGGCCCGGATCATCGCCCGACATCCGCCTGCCGCACGCGCTGCAATACCAGCGCTTCGACGGCGAACTCGTGGACGTCACCTCCCAGATCCCCGCCTACCCGGCGGCCGGCATCGTCTCCACCACACGCGATCTCGACGTCTTCTTCCGGGCACTGCTCGGCGGACGCCTGCTCCGCCCCGCCGAACTGGCCGCGATGAAGAGCACCCGTCCCGTCGACGCCGCACTGCAGAAGTTCTGGCCGCGCGGCGAATACGGTCTCGGACTGGTCTCCCGCCCGCTGACCGACACCGGCGACGAGCGCTATTGGGGACACGACGGCGGCGACTCGGGCTCCATCGTGACCACCGGCTTCACCGAGGACGGCCGACGGGGTGCGGTGGTCTCGATGAACTTCGGGCTCGACGCGACCTTCGACGAGACGCTCGCCCAACAACGCGCCGCCGACCGGGTCGTACGGAACGTACTCCGCCCGCCGCGTCGGTGAGCCGGCGGTCGGCGCCGGCGCCGAAGTGTTCGGGTCCCGGCCGCGGTTCGCCGACGACGGGTGGGATCATGACACCTTCGCAACGGCACGGATCGGGGAGGGATCGGATGGGCGCCGGCACCCCGGCGACGGCGGAGCTGTTGTTGCGGTGCGCCGATCCGGAGCTGGCATCACGGGTCCGGGCCCGGCTCGGTGTGGCCGGACCGGGCGCCGATCCCGTCCCGGAACTCGGCCGCGGGACACCGAACAAGCCCATCGACCGAAGCTCTTGGCGGTATGTCGCCGACGCCCGCGAAAAGCGTCTGCTCTCCGCCGCGACGCCCGACTGGGACGAGGTGATCGAGGCCCATCGCCGCGAACCCATCCGGGAGTTCGCCCGCACGATCCTCCTCGCGGATCGCGGCTGTCCACCGCGGGTCGCCCTCGAACTGGTCGTCGCGCGACCCGAGCCGTTTCGGTCGCAGTGGGCCACCGGACCGCTCGAAGCCGCGTTGGTGAGCGGGGTTCTGACTCCGCGTCGGATCGTGTTGTCGGCGACGCCCGGCTGGTGGGCGATCCGCACCCTGGAGTTCTTCGTGCGCCCCCGGCACTACCGGCGGCTCGCGGCGATCGACCGAGTACTCGACGAGGCGGCCGAGTTGTTGCCGGGCGACGACCTCGCGGCGTGGGGGTGGTTGATCGCACACGCCCCCGATCATCGGGGGACGTTCCCGCAGTTGTGCGCCGACGCCGCGCGGCTGTCCGGTTCGGCCGGGACCGGGGTCCGCACCGGCTCGGGCTCCGGCGCGGCCGTGATGGGTCGCGAGTTCGACGCCGTCGTGCCCGGTCCGGCGGTCGGTGAGTGGAAGCGGTGGGGCGCGTTCTCGCCGGCCGGGATGCTGGGTCGGGTGGATCCCACGATCGCGGCCCGTGTGGTGGCCGCGCTGCCCGTCGAGGTCGTGCGCGGCTTCGCCCGCGCCGGGACGGCGTTGGCCGGACGCGTCGTACTGCCCGCGCTGAAGCGGGTGCCCGAGCACACCTGGGACCTGGTCCACGACGTCGTGCCCACCGCCTCGACCGTCGAGCGGCTGCTCGCGCTACACGACCCGAACGTCAACGCGGCGTTGTTGTCGGCGCATCCGGGACCGGACGCCGCCTACGCGATCCACCGGGCCACCCGTCGCGACGCGCGGCCACGCGTACGGCTGCCCCTCGAACGCCGCGCCTGGCTGAGTTCCCGGCTGTCGAACGACTGCGCCGAGGCGGTCCACGGTCACCATCCGTATCTGATCCGGGCCGCCTTCGAGCACTACGGGGCCCGTGGCCTCGGCCGCCCGGCCACGCTGCGCGCCCTCCTCGGCCTGTGGGAAACCCGGGGCCGCGTGGCGCTGTTCGACCGACGGGTCAGGCTGCGGCTCGGCGGCGAGTACGAAACGGCGCGGACCTTCCTGGACACGACGCGCGCGTTCGACGGTCTGCGCCGGCTGCGGCGCGCGGTGGCCGACTCCGGGCGACCGGCGGCACTGCTCGCGGCGATGCGCCGCAATCCCGAGATCGCGACCCGGCATGTCCCGGACACGTTCTGGCCGGAGGCGATCGCCGCCCACCGGCGGGGCGAGTTGCCCCGCGCCGTCCTGGCCAACCTCGCCGCCCAGCCCCGTTGCCCGGACGAACTCGCCCTGGCCGCCTGCCACTCGGACCCGGAGGCGGCGGCGCGCGTGGGGCAGCGCTCACCCGCCCACGCCCGCGCCGCACTCGGCCACCCGCTGCGCGAGCCGTTGCGGGAGCGGCCCAGCGAGTGGATCGACGAGGCGGACAACTGGTACGTCGACGCGGTTGCCGACGGCACGCTCACCATGCGTGAGTTCGTCGAGACGGCGCAGCCGCCGCTGCGCATGCTCGGCGCCCTCGACGCCTTCGCGGCCCTGCTCCCCGAAGAACTCGACGAGGCCCGTCGGCTGATCGCCGCACACGTGGCGAACACCCTCGGCGACAGTGTCGACGCGTGGGTGATCGCCGGCCGCATCGCCCCCGATTTCCCGGGCGCGCTCCCGGAGTTGCTGACCACGGCGACCGCGGCGGCGACGTGAGGCGCAAGCGGCCGTGCCCGGTCAGGCGTTCTTGACCGCCACCCCGCCGTACATCGCGATGTCCGCGTCGCGGATCTCCGGCGCGTCCGGATCCGGACGCCAGTGGTGCACCAGCGTCACCCCCGGGTCCAGCAACTCGTAGCCGTCGAAGAAGGCGAGCGTCTCCTTCCGGTCCCGGATCTGAAGCGGGATGCCGCGCGCGTTGTACTCGCGCCCGACCCCGCCCACGCCCACCGGGTCGGTGTCGCCGGTGAACACGGTCAGCACCAGGAAGCTGCCCGGGGCGAGTTCGTCCATCAGGCGCCGCACCAGGCCCTGGGGGTCGTCCTCGTCGAGCACGAAGTGCACGATCGCGACCAGGGACAGCGCCACCGGCTTCGACAGGTCCAGCACCTCGCGCAACTGCGGGGCGTCGATGATCGAGTCGATGTCGCGCAGGTCGGCGTCCACGTAGCAGGTGCGGCCCTCGGGGGTGCTCGACATCAGCGCCCGCGCGTGGGTCAGCACGATCGGGTCGTTGTCGACGTAGGCGACCCGCGTCTCGGGGGCGATTCCCTGCGCGATCTCGTGCACGTTCGGCGAGGTCGGGATCCCGGTGCCGATGTCCAGGAACTGCCGTATCCCGTACTGCTCGGTGAGGTGTCGCACCGCCCGCTGCATGAAGGTGCGGGTGGTGCGCATCGAGATCGGCAGGGCCGGCCACGCCTGCACCGACGCCTGCGCGGCCACCCGGTCCGGTTCGAAGTTGGTCTTCCCACCGATGAGGTAGTCGTAGACCCGGGCCGAATGCGGGACGTCCAGCCGCAGATCGACCGCCGGCCAGGGCTCCTCGCGCGGATCCCGCGACATCCACTCCGCTTCCGACATCCCTCGCCTCTTCCCTCGGTTCACCGGGCAACCAACTGCCTTATCGGCACGCTGTGTTCTGCATGGTAACCGGCTGCACGCGCACGTACGTCGGCCCCCACGACCGGACTTGCGTCGTGGGGGCCGACATCGTGCGGGTGGAGCGGGTGGAGCGGTTACTTCCGTGCGGGGGCGATCCAGACGACGGCGCCCGTGTCATGCGGCAGCGGGGTGATCGGGAACACGGTCACGCCGTATGCCTTCTCCAACCCGGGGTTGCCGTTGCCGGTCACCGAATCGTGGAACGGCTTGCCGTAGTTCGCGAAGTCCGGCGAGCCGTCCGGCTTGGTCACCTTGGTCGAGTACGGCGCCCGCGCCGGAACCACGGTGGAACCGTCGCGGTCCTTGCCCTCGAATCCGTTCGGGCCCGCCTGGACGCCCGGCGCGTAGCCGAACACGTCGGAGAAGAACCGCACCGGCTCCGTCTTGGCGAAGTTCGCGCAGTGGTCGCCGGCCCGGAGGCAGGCCTGGAATCCCGCGGTGTCCTTGAAGCCGAACGCCGCGTTCGCCGACTGCACCCGGGCCTCCACGTTGGCCGCCTCGTTCGACGGCAGGTGCGGGAAGCGGTACGGCTCGGGATTCGCGTCGACGAGCAACAACTCGCCCTTGGCGCCGTACGACGGGCTCCGATCGAGATAGTTGAGGATGCCGTTGTTCGGGTACTCGTTGTCCCGGAGCCACACCAACATGCCCGGCGCGTTGTAGGCGAGCTTGGAGCGCTTGCCGTTCTCGCCGAACGTGTAGGTGTACTTCAGGCCCTGGTCGAAGCCGGAGAGGTTGCGCCACTCGAGCAGGTAGTACTGCTCCTTGTTGAACGTACCGTCGGAGCGGATCCAGCCGGCGCCCCGGGTACCGGCGCCGACCGAACCCGCCACGGGCGTCCATCCGTTGTCGCCCTGCTCGACGTCGTCCGACCACACGGTGGTGCCACCGTTGGTGAGCGAGAAGTCGTCGGCGAGCCAACCCTTCTCCTGCGTCGCGGCGTCCGTGTCGACGCCCAGGCGCAGTTTGATGTTCTGCCCGGCGTACGCGGTCAGGTCCACGTGGTCGTGGCGCCAGCCGTTGCTGTCGCCGGTGAGCCCGGTGCTCTTGCCGAACCGGCGCAGGTTGCCGTTCGGGTCGGGGTAGTTCGGCGGGGTGGACACGAGCGTGCCCGCCTCGTCGCGGACCTCCAACTGCTTCCACGTGGTGCCACCGTCGGTGGAGACCTCGACGAAGCCGAAGTCCCAGTCCACCTCCAGCGAATAGTCGCTCCACCACTGGAACTTCAGGTCGGTCCCGGCCGGGACGGCGAGGTCGCGGACGAGTTTGACGTCCGCCCACTCCTGGTCGTTGTTCGAATACCACGCCTTGGTGCCGCTGTGCGGCGTGGAGAATCTGAACACCTTGTCGGGCAGGTTGACCCGGACCGCCTGTTGGGTGCCCTTGGGTGTCTTGGCCGCCTGGCCGAGCGTGGCGATGGTGGGTTTGTCACCCACCTTCAGGACCTGCGGTGTCAGCCAGCCCAGCGTGTACTTGGACCACGCGCTCATGTTGGCCGGCATCGACTGGAACAGCGGGCCCGAGTGGGAGCCGCTCGCCATCAGGTCCCAGAAGTTGACCGAGGATTCGCCGCCGCTGAAGTTGTCGTACAGGTCCGGCAGACCGAGGTCGTGGCCGTACTCGTGGGCGAACACGCCCACGCCGGAGTCCTCCGGCTGCACGATGTAGTTCGCGACCTTGACGGTGTTTCCGGGCACGGTGTAGCCGCCCGCCACGGCGCTGGAGTGCGCCCAGATGGCGTACGTGCCCTCGGCGCCGCCGCCGGAGGACTTGTCCTTGCCCGAGTGCACCAGGACCAGGTGGTCGACCACGCCGTCGGGCTCCTGCGTGTTGCCGTCGTCGTCGGCGTCGCCGGTGTCCTCCTTGTCGTAGTCGGCCCACGGGAAGTTCGGCTGGCTGCGGGCGAGTTCGTTGACCGCGTCGATCGCGAGCGTGGCCGCGCCACCCGGGTTGTTCGGGTGTCCGCTCATGTCCTGCTGACGCTTGCCGCAGGCACCCGCGCCGTACCACGCCTCGGAGTGCGGGACCTTGATCCACGGGGTGGCGGTGCCGGAGACGGTGTACTTACCGCTCGACATCTCCTCGTACATGTTCTTCATCGTGTAGCCGGAGACGTCGATGCCCGGCTTGCCGTCGGGACCGATCAGGTCCTTGCGCATACGCTCGGTGATGCCCTGCTTGGTGTAGAGCATCTTGTTGAAGTGCTCGGGGCTGAAGTCCTTGACCCACGGCGTGTTGTTGTCGTTCCCGGCCAGTGCCGGGTCCGGGATCGTGTTGTGCAGCGGGCCGTTCTTGATCGTGCCCGGCGGTTCCACGACGCAGGAGGGATCCAGGACGCTCGCGCGGCGGTTGAACCCGGAGAAGTCGTCGTTGGCGTTCTCGTTGAACTCGACGAGAATGGTCAGCAGTTTGGCGTTCTGTTGTTTACCCGGCGCCAAACCGCTCTTCTCGGCCTTCAGTTGCTCCGGACTCTTGCCTGTGCGCTGGGCCTCGGCCTCCAGCAGGCGCAGTTGCCCCGCCGCGCGCGGGTTGCCCTCACGGTCCTTGGCGCCGCGCCCCTCCTTGGCCTTGCGAGCCTTGTCGGCGGCGGTCACTTCGCCGTCGACGCCGGTGCCCTGGGGGAACTCGGCTTCGACGGTGTTGAGATAGGTGTCCTCGGGTCCGGGGTTCCACACCGCCCTGGTGTTGTCCACACGCACGGGCGCGGCTACGGACGCGGCGCCGGTCACCGTGGAAAGGCCCGCGGCCACGAGTACGGAAGCCGACAGTAAAGTCACCGGGCCACGGAAACGCCGGAGGCCTCGCGGCGGCGTACCGCCGCGCCCGGGTATCGCTCGACTCAAGATGGTCTCCCCTTCCGCCCGGAAGGTGGTCCCGGACGCGAAGCGACGCCGATCAGGGTGCTGTGGTGCCTTACGCGCCCACGACGTCGAGCTGATTCGGCAGAGCCCGACCCCCACCTCCCGCCGGCCGTCGGGTCACGACGGAGACGGGATTTCGCGTCGGGCATCCGGACCCTAGATGCGCCTGTGACACCAGAGACAGGGGAGGCAAAGATTTCTTTATGGACTCTTTACCCGAGACCCACGACAGCCCCGGGAAAAGCCCCGCGAATCCGGGAAAATCGCGCGCACCGATGAGTTCGCGGACCCGGGGCAGTCCTTTGCAATGGGCCGCAAAGGTCCGCGCGATCCCGCCCGGTCCCGGCCGGGTCCGCGCACCACCGACACCCGGAGGACGCCCGATGTCGCAACACGAACCGCGCACCCGACTGGACTCGCGCTACAGCCACCCCGACGCCGAGGCCGTGCCGTGGTCGGTGGCGGTCACCCGCCTGGCGACCGCCCCGGTGTTCTGGCTGAGCACGGTGCGGCCGGACGGACGACCGCACGTGACACCGCTGCTGGCGGTCTGGCTGGAAAACGCGCTGCACTTTTGCACCGGCGCCGACGAACGTAAGGCGCACAATCTCCACACCAATGCGAACTGCGTGCTGACCACCGGCGACAACGCCCTGGACCGGGGCCTCGACCTGGTCGTCGAGGGCCGCGCGGTGCCCCTGGCGGACGACCCGTCCCTGCGCCGCATCGCCGACGCGTACGCGGGCAAGTACGGCCCCGACTGGCGGTTCGAGGTCCGCGACGGCGCCTTCCACGGCAGCCGGGGCAATGTGGCCCGGGTCCTGCGAGTGGCGCCGACCACCGTCTTCGGCTTCGGCAAGGGCACGTACAGCCAGACCCGGTGGCGCTTCGACGCCGCCTGAGGTCGCGCCCGGACGGCCCCGGTCAGGCGAACGGACCCTCGGCGACGAAGCGGCGCAACGATCGGGCGAACTCCCCTGCCGCGCCCGGCGGCCAGGCGTCCAGGTTCGCGGTGATGTGATCGGCCAGTCGGCGGCGCAGTTCGACCACCGCGCGCTCCCCCGCGTCGGTGAGCACGAGCAGCGCCGCCCGTCGGTCGGTGGGGTGCGGTTCGCGCCGTACCAGTCCGGCCTCCTCCAGGCGGGTGGCGCGGCGGGTGACGCCGGAGCGGTCGAGTCCGACGTCGGGCGCCAGGTCGGCCGCGCTGCGCGGTCCCGTCCGGGCCAGCGCGCTCAGGACCGGGTAGGTCACCTCGTCCACCCCCTCGCCCATGCCCTCGGTCAACGACCGGTGCAGCCGCTCCCGCGTCGTCCGCCGCAACAGCAGGCCCAGCGCGTCGGCGATCTCGTATCCCACCTCGTTGTCCACACCACCAAGGATAGCGTGCGCGGCGCACGCATATGGTGCTACGGTATGCGAAGGAAATGCGTGCGTCGCGCACGCATCTCTTTCGTTTCCTTCCGCTCACCCGAAAGGCGGGCTCCCATGGCCCCCACCGGTATCGCCTCAGCCCTCACCGACCTGCTCTTCGACCACGACCTCCCGCTCGCCGAGGCCGCCGACCGGCACTTCGCTCCGGACTACCGCCAGCGCACCGACGGGGAGTGGGCCGACCGTGCCGAATTCCTCGCGCACATCGCCCACTTGCGTACGATCGTGGCCGCCGGTTCCGTCGAGGTCCACGACGAACTGCGCGACGGGTCTCGCTACGCCGACCGGCACACGGTCGACATCACCAAGCACGACGGCTCGACCGTACGCACCGAGGTCTACGTCTTCGCCGACCTGGCCCCCGACGGTCGTTTCCACCGCATCGAGGAGGTCACCCTCATGCTCCGAGGCGACGAGGCCGACCGGAATCTCGGCAGCGCCCGCTGAATCCGGCCGGCCCGACCCGGGTGCTGCCCGGCCTCAGCCGGTGGGCACCGGCTGCGGCGCGGGCGGCCCGGTGTACCGGGCGATCGGCCGGATGATCTTCGTGTCCTCGGCCTGCTCCAGGATGTTCGCGCACCACCCGATCACCCGACTCACCGTGAAGGTCGGCGTGAACATGTTCCGGGGAATGCCGCACAGTTCCATCACCACACCCGCGTAGAACTCCACGTTGACGTGCAGTTCCCGCCCCGGCTTCAGCTCGGCCAGGATCTCGGTCACCCGTCGGTGCACCGTGCCGGCGAACTCCACCAGCGCGACGCCCCGCGCGTCGGTGTGCGGGGCGAGTTCGCGGGCCAGCTCGGCCAGCATCACCGCCCGCGGATCCTCGGTGCGGTAGACCGGGTGACCGAATCCCATGATCCGCTCGCCCTCGGCGATCCTGGGCCGCACCCACGCGTCGACCGCGTCGGGCGAGCCGATCGCGTCCAGCGATTCCAGGGCTCGATCCGGCGCGCCGCCGTGCAGCGGACCGGAGAACGCGCCGATCGCCCCGACCACCGCGGACGCCAGGTCGGCCCCCGTGGAGGCGATCACCCGCGCGGTGAACGTGGAGGCGTTGAAGCCGTGGTCGACGGTGGCGATCAGATATCGCTCGATCGCCGCCACCCGCTCGGGTTCGGGCTCCTCGCCGGTCACCAGGTACAGCCAGTTGGCCGCCGTGGAAAGATCCGCCCGGGGCTGCAACGGCTCGGATCCGGCCCGGATCCGGTACAGCGCCGCCAGGATCGTCGGGGTCACCGCCCCCACCAGGAGCGCATCCGCCCGGCGCCGCTCCGGCGACGACTCCCACAGCGGCGGCAGCGTACGCGCGGCGCCGATCAGCGACAGCGCGGTGCGCAGTCCGGCGAGCGGATCGAAGCGCTCGCCCGCCGTGGCGATGGCGTGCAACACCGGGCGCAGCTCCTCGGGCAACACCCGCAGTCGGGCCAACTCGGCTGCGAACGCCGTCCGTTCGTCGGCCGCGGGCAGTCGGCCGTGCACGAACAGGAACCACACGTCCTCGAACGTCCGGGTGCCCGCCAGCTCGATCGCCGAGTATTGCCGGTAGTGGTAGAAGCCCTTCGCGCCCTGCACATCGCCCAGCTCGGTGGTGGTGACCACCACCCCCTTCAGCCCCCTGGGTACTTCGATCCCGCCGTCGACGACGACCGACATGACACGCCTCCCGCTCTGCGCACAGTTCCGCTTCGGCCACCTCGAATGTCGTCCCGACGATCAACTATCGTCAATGTTGATTGCCTCAATACGAGCGGAAGGCGGCGACGAAATGGCTGGTCGACGGGCCGTGCCGGGCGACGAAAGTGACCGGGATTACCTGACCACCGCCCAGGTCGCGCAACGGTTGGGGGTCAAGCCCGAGACCGTGTACGCCTACGTCAGTCGCGGGTTGTTGACGAGCGTGCGCGAGTCGCGACAGCGCGGCAGCCGATTCGCCGCCGCGGACGTGGAGGAGTTGGCGAGCCGGACCGGCGGCCGGCGCGCACGCCCCGCCAACGGCTCGATCGAACGTATCCACACCCGGGTGACCCTGCTTGCCGACGACCGGCTCTACTACCGGGGCCGCGACGTAGCCGAACTCACCGGGTATCGCCTGGAGTCGGTGGCGCACTGGTTGTGGCGAGGCGTGGACCTCGCCGAGGTGCCCCGGTTCGAGGCCCCCGCCGGACCGGCCGACCTGGTCCGGCGCACGATGAGCCTGCTGCCGGACACCGCCCGGCTCACCGACCGTATCCGGATGATCGTGGCCGCGGCGGGCACGGCCGATCCGCTGCGCTTCGACCTGTCGGAGCCGGCCGTGGTCCGCGCGGGCGAGGCGCTGCTCGCGATGATCGCGGACACCCTGCCCCCGTGCCCGGGCGCGGCCCCGCCGACCGGGCCCTCACTCGCGGCGCGGTTGTGGCCGAAACTGACCGCTCGCGCGGCGACCCCGGAGCACATCCGGCTGCTGAACGCCGCGCTCGTGCTCAAGGCCGACCACGACCTGGCGGTGTCCACGCTGGCCGCGCGGGTGGCGGCCGGCGCCCGGGCGGACGTGTACGCGGTGGTCTCGGCCGGGCTCGGGGTGTTCGACGGCCGGCATCACGGCGCGGCGATCGGGTTGGCGTACCGCTTCCTGCGCGACGCGCTGGACCCGGCGGGCGGCGGCCCGACCGGCGCGGTCGCGGACCGGTTGCGCGCCGGGGAGCACCTGCCGGGCCTGGGCCACCTGCTCTACGCCGAACACGACCCGCGCGCCGACCTGTTGCTCGGCCTGCTCCGCGAACACGCCGAGCACGACGAGCGGGTCGCCCGGGTGATCCGCGCCGTGGACGCGCTGACCCGCGAACCGGCGGCGCGCGCCGAGGTGTTCCCCAACGCCGACCTGGCGCTGGCCGCGTTGGCGCACGCCATGCGGATGCGGCCGGACGCCGGCGAGGCGGTCTTCGCGATGGCCAGGTCGATCGGCTGGCTGGCCCACGCGATGGAGGAGTATCGACAGCCCGGTCTGCGCTACCGGGCCATCGGCGTCTACACGGGCACGCGCCCGCCGAGCCGCTGAGGCGCGGCGTCGACGGGTCGGCTCACCGCGCCTCGGCCGCGCCGGCGACGGTTTTCAGCCAGTCCTCGACCAGGGCGACCTCCACCCACTGCGGGAACAACTTCTCGGTGAGGAAGCGGTGCACCTCGGGGTCGAGGTCCAGGCAGCCGTCCACGAGCACGGTCAGGCCGAAGTCCAGATCCTGCGCGTGACACAGGGTGTAGAGCACGACACCGCTGGTGGCGATGCCGGCCAGGACGAGGCGGTCGATGTCGCGCGCCCGCAGGACCAGGTCGAGGTCGCTGCCGGAGAATGCGCTGCCGCGTCGTTTGGTGACCACGACGTCGCCCTCGCGGGGCGCGATGGCGGGGTGGATCGCGGTGCCCGGGGCGCCCTCGGTGAACAGCCCCATTGCCGCGGAGTTGGTGAGCACCCGGTTGCGTGGGCTCACCTCCGGCTGCCCCGGCCGCAGCCCGATCACCACGTAGATCACGGACATGCCCGCCGCGCGGGCCCCCTCGATCGCCGCGCCGAGCCGGTCCAGGTATCCGGAGCCGTCGTCGGCCATCTCGACGATCTCCTGCTGTACGTCCATCACAAGCAGTGCGCCGTTGCCCATGCGTATCGTCCCTCCCAGCACGGACCGCGCGGTCCGTGAGCCGGCCGACACCGCTCCCCGGCGTCGGGTCGTGCCCCGCTCGGTACAGTACGGGGATGGCAAACCCCAGGGAGCAGATTCTCGCCGAACTCGGCGTGCGGACGGCCGTCGTGCCCAAGGTGGAGATCCGGCGCCGGGTCGACTTCCTCAAGGACTACCTGCGGTCGACCCCGGCCAAGGGCTACGTGCTCGGGATCAGCGGCGGCCAGGACAGCACACTGGCGGGCCGGTTGTGCCAGCTCGCCGCCGAGGAGTTGCGGGCCGAGGGCCGAGAGGCGCGGTTCGTCGCGGTACGGCTGCCCTACGGCGTGCAGGCCGACGAGCACGACGCGCAGATCGCGCTGGGGTTCATCCGGCCCGACCGCTCGGTCACGGTGAACGTCAAGCCGGGCGCCGACGCGGTGGCCGCCGAGGTGGCCCGCGGTCTGGCCGAGTCGGCGGGTGGGGAGTCCGAGCCGGCGGGCGGGGAGTCCGAGCTGCGGGACTTCGTGCGCGGCAACCTCAAGGCCCGTGAGCGCATGGTGATCCAGTACGCGATCGCCGGACAGCTGAACCTGCTCGTGGTGGGCACCGATCATGCCGCCGAGGCGGTGACGGGCTTCTTCACCAAGTACGGCGACGGCGGTGTCGACCTCACCCCGCTGACCGGTCTGACCAAGCGTCAGGGCGCGGCGCTGCTCCAGGAGTTGGGCGCGCCGCCGAGCGTGTGGGAGAAGGTGCCGACCGCCGACCTGGAGGACGACCGGCCCGCGCTGCCCGACGAGGTGGCGCTGGGTCTGACGTACGCTCAGATCGACGAGTACCTGGAGGGCCGCGACGTCGCGCCGGAGGTGGCGGCGCGCCTGGAGTCGACCCATCGCGCGACCCGGCACAAGCGGGCCCAGCCGGTCACGCCCGACGACGACTGGTGGCGCTGACCGCACCGCGGCGGTTCGTGGAACAACGTCCGGGTCGGCCCGCGTGGGCCGACCCGGACGTCGTGGTCACACCAGGTCGAACCGGTCCAGCTCCATCACCTTGGTCCAGGCGGCGACGAAGTCGGTGACGAACTTCTCCTTGGCGTCGTCGCTCGCGTAGACCTCCGCGAGCGCGCGCAGCTCGGAGTTCGCCCCGAAGACCAGGTCGACCCGGCTGCCGGTCCACTTGACCTCGCCGGTGGCCGCGTCGCGGCCCTCGAACGTGTTCGCGTCCTCCGACGTCGCCTTCCACGTCGTGCCCATGTCGAGCAGGTTGACGAAGAAGTCGTTGCTCAGCACGCCGGGCGTGCTGGTGAACACGCCGAGCGACGACTCCTGGTGGTTGGCGCCCAGCACGCGCAGCCCGCCGACCAGGACCGTGGTCTCCGGCGCGCTCAGGGTCAGCAGGTTCGCCCGGTCGATGAGCAGGTACTCGGCCGGCAGCCGGTTGCCCTTCGCGAGGTGGTTGCGGAACCCGTCGGCGGTCGGCTCCAGGGCGGCGAACGACTCGACGTCGGTCTCCTCCTGCGAGGCGTCCACCCGGCCCGGGGTGAAGGGCACCTCGATGTCGACCCCGGCGGCCTTGGCGGCCTGCTCGACCGCGGCACCGCCGGCGAGCACGATCAGGTCGGCGAGCGAGACACGCTTGCCGTCGCTGCGACCGCCGTCGAACGCCGCCTTGATCTCCTCCAGGCCGTGCAGCACCGCGGCCAGCCGGTCGGGCTCGTTGACCTCCCAGCCGAGCTGCGGTTCGAGCCGCAGCCGCGCGCCGTTGGCGCCGCCGCGCTTGTCGCTGCCGCGGAAGGAGGACGCCGACGCCCACGCGGTGGACACCAGCTGGGACACGGTCAGACCGGAGGCGAACACCCGGGCCTTGAGGTCGGCGATCTCCTCGGCGCCGATCAGCTCGTGGTCGACCGCCGGCAGCGGGTCCTGCCACAGCAGCGTCTCGGTGGGCACCTCCGGGCCGAGGTAGCGCACGACCGGGCCCATGTCGCGGTGGGTCAGCTTGAACCACGCGCGCGCGAAGGCGTCGGCGAACGCCTGCGGATCGGCCAGGAACCGACGCGAGATCTGCTCGTACGCCGGGTCGAAGCGCAGCGACAGGTCGGTGGTCAGCATGGTCGGCGCGTGCGTCTTCGACGGGTCGTGCGCGTCCGGTACGGTGCCCGCGCCGGCGCCGTCCTTCGGCTTCCACTGGTGCGCGCCGGCCGGGCTCTTGGTCAGCTCCCAGTCGTAGCCGAACAGCGTCTCGAAGAAGCTGTTGTCCCAGCTCACCGGGGTGGCGGTCCAGGCACCCTCCAGCCCGCTGGTGATCGCGTCGGCGCCCTTGCCGGTGCCGAACGTGTTCTTCCAGCCCAGGCCCTGCTGCTCGATCGGGGCGGCCTCGGGGTCGGGGCCGACATGGTCGGCCGGGCCCGCGCCGTGCGTCTTGCCGAAGGTGTGCCCGCCGGCGATCAGGGCGACGGTCTCCTCGTCGTTCATCGCCATCCGGCGGAACGTCTCGCGGATGTCGCGCGCGGCGGCCAGCGGGTCCGGGTTGCCGTTCGGGCCCTCCGGGTTGACGTAGATGAGGCCCATCTGGACCGCGCCGAGCGGGTTCTCCAGATCCCGGTCGCCGCTGTAGCGCTCGTCGCCGAGCCAGGTGGTCTCCGGACCCCAGTAGACGTCCTCGTCGGCCTCCCACACGTCGGCGCGACCGCCGCCGAAGCCGAAGGTCTCGAAGCCCATCGTCTCCAGCGCCACGTTGCCGGTGAGTATCAGCAGGTCGGCCCAGGACAGGCTCTGCCCGTACTTCTTCTTGACCGGCCACAGCAGCCGACGGGCCTTGTCCAGGCTCGCGTTGTCCGGCCAGCTGTTGAGCGGGGCGAAGCGCTGTTGCCCGGCACCGGCGCCGCCGCGGCCGTCGCTGATCCGGTAGGTGCCGGCGCTGTGCCAGGCCATCCGGATCATGAACGGGCCGTAGTTGCCGTAGTCGGCCGGCCACCAGTCCTGCGAGGTGGTCAGCACCTCGGCGATGTCCCGCTTCACCGCGGGAAGATCGAGCGCCTTGAACGCCTCGGCGTAGTCGAAGTCCGCGCCGAGGGGGTTGGCCACGGCGGGGTTCTTGGCGAGGATCTTCAGGTTCAGTCGCTCCGGCCACCACTGCCGGTTCCCACCGCCCTGGGTCGGGTGCGGTGCGCGCGTGTGCGCGACCGGGCAGCCCCCTCCGCCCTCCGTCTTCGCGTCTACGACGATTGCATCATTGTTCTCGGACATGGGAATCCTTCCGGACCAGGCGGATCGTGGTACTCGGGGCATGCGAGCGGTGCAACGTCGGGGGGAGAAGCCGGACTCGCCGGACGTGCTCGGCCCGGGAGCATCGACAAACCTCTACGGTCGTGCGGTCCACGTCGGCGGCGACACGACGGATCGGTGGAACCGGGCCGCGTCGCGGTCGGTTCACCGCGTGGTACGGGTCCCGCGCCGGCGGCCGACTTCGTCAGGCCGGCACCGCGCGGTTCCACGGCGGTGGTCCCGTCACGTCTCCGTCTCCTGCCGTAGTGGGGTGTTCCCGACTCTTGGCTATCGTCAGAACCGATCCTACGATGGACAGAGTCCAAGTCAAGATGTGCGCCAATTCCATATTCAAACGGAACCCGGACCTCCGCCGGTAAACTCGGGTCTCCACCGAACCTGAATAGGTGAAGCGATATGAGTGACCTGCTGGAGCGACTGCGCGCGCGTGGTTGGCGGATGACGTCGCAGCGGCGCGTCGTGGCCGAGGTCCTCGACGGCGACCACGTGCATCTGACGGCCGACGAGGTTCACGCGCGCGCGGTGGCGCGCCTGCCCGAGATCTCCCGCGCCACGGTCTACAACGCGCTGGGCGAGCTGGTCTCGCTGGGCGAGGTCATCGAGGTGTCCACCGACGGCCGCGCCAAGCGCTACGACCCCAACGCGCACCGCCCGCACCAGCACCTGGTCTGCTCCCGGTGCGGCACCATCCGCGACGTACACCCGGCGGGCAACCCCCTGACCGACCTCCCCACCGACCAACGCTTCGGCTTCACGGTCTCCGCGGTCGAGGTCACCTACCGAGGTCTGTGCCCCGCTTGCACATGACCGATCCCACGCCGCCGTTCCCGACTCCGGCCGAAGCCGGCGCGTAGGCGGGATCCACCGGACAGGGCCCGGCGCCGGGTCGCGCCGGCGGTAGGGTGGGCGTGTCCGGTCCGGCTAGGTGAGGAGCGCTGGTGACCGCCGAACCCGAATACTCGACTCCGGTGATCGCCCGGCCCGAGCGCACCATCGAAGGTGTGCGTCAGGCGATCGTGTTGCTGGCCCCGCACTGGCTTCCCGAGATGGACCGCTCCCAGCGTGAGGCAACCGCGAAGGCACTGGAGCTCAATCGGCTCGACCCGTTGCGGGCCTGGTTGCGGCACTGGGCGGCGGTCGCGGAGATCGAGCGGCACCCGGATCTCGCATTCCGCTACCACCACGCCGAACAGGTCGACACGGTCAGCGACGACCCCGCGGTCCGCGCCAGAGGCGTCCGCGTCTCGGGCCGGCTCCTCCGCGCCGCCTACGCCGCGGTGGACGGGTGACCTGGGGTTGGGAGTACGAGCCCGACGAGGCGACCGTCGTGGGCGGCGCACCGGAAGCGTTCGTCGCGCAGGTCGAGATCGCCGTGGCGGAGGTCGTCCGTGCCGCCGAGGCCCGATACCTCGACGGCACCTGCTACACGGGTCCCAATCCGCGTGCCGCCACCGCCTACGTCGACAACGGCATGTTCCTGTACCTGGTCGTCGTACGAAGTGAGCGCGTCTACGTCCTGCAGACGACACACCTGGCCGCCGACTGACTTGCGCTAGGCGCGGTGCAGCCAGGTGTTCAGGACGACCTGGCCGTCGGGGCGGGGGCGGGTGACGGGCTTGGCGTCGGTGAGGTGGAAGCCGGTGGATCGGGCGACGGCGATGCTGGGGGCGTTGTCGGCGGCGATGCGCAGGATCACCGCGTCGGCGCCCAGTTCGTCGCGGGCGTATTCCGTCATCAGGCGCACCGCGCGGCCGGCCAGGCCCTGGCGGCGGTGCCGCGCGCCGATTCCGTAGGCGATCTCCCCCACCCGGCGCGGCCGCGCGGCCGCGGAGCCCAGGTCGACGTCGGGGCCGTCGGCGTCCGGGAACAGCAGCACCTCGCCGCACGGTTCGCCGCCGTCGAGGGTGATCGCCAGTTGGATGCCCCGATGCAGGGCGCGGGACGCGCGGGCCCGCGCCAGGTACGCCCGTGCGGCCTCGGCGTCGAACGGCGAGACCAGCGGCGTCCATCGGTCGATCTCGGGCTCGTCGAACAGCTCCACCATGGCCGGCACGTCGTCGTCGTTCCACTCGCGCAGCCACAGCCCGTGGCCCTGTACGCGGATCTCGCTCGGCAGAAGGTATGCGGGTGATGAGGTCATGACCTCGATCCTGCCCGCTGATCCGCGCCGAGGCTACGCCCGCCGACGCGAGACCGCGCTTATCGGCTACCGCCCGCCGGGGGAGATGTACCGCCTCGCGAGAGGGAGTTCGTTCTCCGACCTGTGGTGGTGTCGAGGGTTCGTCCGGCCTGGAAGCGTGGTGTGCATGACCACACGACACGTGGGCCGCGTGTGCCGCGGCCGGTATCGACTCGTCCTGATGGGCACGGTTGTCCTGGCTCTGCTCGGTTCCGCGGGCGTGGCCGTCGGCGTGGAGCCGGCCCCCGCCTCGGATCGCGCCCCGGACGGGATCTGGCGCTCCGACGGCTACGGGACGGTCCTCACGATCGACGGCGGCGTGTTGCGGCCGTACGAGACGACCGACCTCGGGTGTGTGCCCGGCATCCCCGCGTACCGGGAGCACGCACCGGACGGCTCCGTGCGGTTCCGCGCCCGCGACGCCCCCGACAGCTACTTCCCGATCACGGTACGCCGGCTCCCCGGGCGCCCCGAGCGGGCCGCCCTGACCGTCGAAGGCACCCTGGGCCGCCGCGAGTTGCGGCGCGTGCGCACGCTGCCGGCCGACTGCCTGCGGCCCGCGCCCGCCGATCCGCGGGCCGTCTTCGACGTGTTCTGGCAGACGTTCCGGGAGAACTACGCCTTCTTCGCCGAACGCGGCGTCGACTGGGCGGCGGCCCGGGACAGGTATCGGCCGATGGTGCGCCCGGACACCACCGACGATCGCCTCTTCGAGATCCTCACCACGATGGCCGAACCACTGCGCGACGGCCACACCTCCCTGCGGGCCCCGGCCCTGGACCGCTTGTGGCGGGTCGGTCGCCCCGGAACACCCGAGTTGGACCAGGCGTACGAGGACCGGATCCGGGCCTTCGTCGAGCGCCGCGACCTCGGCGGCACACCGTTGCGGACCTTCGCCGCGGGTGCGATCGGCTATGCCGAACTCCCGGGCCGGATCGGCTATCTACGGATCAACCGGTTCGTCGGCTACACCGGCGACCAGGCCCCGTTCGCGGTCGAGGCCGCCGAACTCGACCGCGTCCTCGACACGATCGTCACCGCCCGGCGCGCGTCCGGTCCCGACGCCTGGCACGGCCTGATCATCGATATCCGGGTCAACCTCGGCGGCCTGGACGACCTCGGCCGACGCGTCGCCGCCCGGCTGACCGACCGGGCCCACCCCGCCTACGTCAAAAGCGCCCGCGACGACCCGCACGACCCCACCCGCTTCACCCCACCCCAGGCGTTCCGAATCGAGCCCGCCGCCGGCGCGCCGCGCTACACCGGCCCGGTCGCGGTGCTCACCGGCCCCGCCACGGTGAGCGCCGGCGAGACGTTCGCCCTGGCCCTGCGCGAACGCCCGGGGCCCACCACCTTCGTCGGCGACAACACGCAGGGCATCTTCTCCGACATGTTCGGCCGCACGCTCCCCAACGGCTGGGCGTTCACCCTGTCCAACGAACGCTACGTCTCCCCCACCGGCCGCGGCTTCGAAGGTGTGGGGTTGCCGGTCGACTTCCGCACCCCGGTCTTCACGGACGCGGAGTTCGCCGCCGACCGCGACTCCGCCTTCGACCGCGCGGTACGACTGCTGGGCGGCCGCAATCCCTGACCGGTGGCCTCGCTCTCGCGGCGGCGGGCGGTGACGGTGAAGTAGTCGAGGGTGCCCTCGCGGTAGGCCAGGAGGAAGTTGTGCGGCCAGGTGCCGGGTGCCCAGGTGCGATCCAGCCAGCGGTCCCAGCCGGGCCAGACCGACTCGCCGATCGAGGCGACCCTGATGTCGCCGAGCCCCGCGCGTTCGAGGGCGTCGGTCAACTCCGGGACGGTGTGCGGTACATCCAGGTCCTCGGCGAACGTGGGCAACAACTCGGCCGGCCGCCGCGCCCGGACCGGATCGGCGTCGGGCACGAGGAAGGTGGCCACGACCATGCGCCCCCCGGGCCGCAACACCCGCGCGGCCTCGCGGGCGAACGCCCCGAGGTCCCGGAAGTGCTGGGCGGCCTCGACGCTGTACAGGCAGTCGAACTCGCCGTCGCCGAACGGCATGTCCTCGGCCGCCCCGCGCACGAACCGCAACCCCCCGGGCCGGCGCGCGGACACCTCGGCGGTGGCCCGTTCGGCCCGCCGCAACTGCTCCGGATGGATGTCCATGCCGGTGACGCGGGCGAAGCCGTACTCCTCCAACGCCACCGCGCCCCCGGCCCCCATCCCGCAGCCCACCTCCAGGACCCGCAGCCCCTCGCCCGGCGCCAACCCGTCCAGCACGTGCCGATACAGGGCCCGCTGACTGGCGATGCGATCCTCCTCGGTGAGCGCCCGATCGAGATCGATCCCTCGCCAGTAACCGAAGTTGATGAACCCGCCGCCGAACAACCCGGTCGCCCCGAGATCGTCCGCCCCATAGGTCCTCTCGACCGCCGCCGGAATCACATGCCGCGTCCCACCGGACCCGTCCGTCATCGACCCCACCTCTCGACAGGAAGCACACCCACCCCCCGGTTGCCCACCCCGTCCACCCCCCGAACCCCGACCACCCCCGATTCCGCACCACCGGACACCGGCTGACCCACACCGATCACCCATCCTCGGGCCACGCACGGCCGAGTCGAACCGGCGGTATGCGGACGTCGGGATTCCGGATCGTGGGGCATTGGTTCGCCGGTGTTCAGGTGTGTGGTGTCTGGCGGCCATCGTGTTGCGCCAGGGTCTTGGCGGCCGGACCTGTCGGTACGGCACTGGCACGGCAGAGGAGTTCGGTGCACATGAGGTCGATGGTCCGAGGTTTGCGGTCGGCGGTACGCGGCGTGGCGGCCGGGGCGGCCTGCGTCGCGCTGTGTGCGACGGTCGGGCTCACGGGCACGGCGCACGCGGCGGAGGTGTCCGACGAGCACGCGGCGCAGGCGAAGCCGGCGTTCCCGTCCGAGATCAAGGGGTGGCAGCCGATCGGGCGGTACGAGATCGACGCCGCGTCGCAGGCCCAGGGACTGGCCAACGTGCGCCCGCCCGGCGCCAAGCCGTACCTGTACTACACGGGCAACACCTCGATCCCCGCGCCGGTGCGCGAGCGCGGCTGGTCGCACATCGGCGACCCGGACTCCTCGCGCGGCTACCTGTTCGACGCGTACCAGGGCGGCGGCGACGCGACGGCGAAGATGTTCCGGGTGACCACGCCGTCGGGCGCGGCCTACGAGTACGTGCACCCGCTGGCGGCCGGCGAGGCGATGAACAACTCGTTCGCCGCGATCTCCCCCGACAGCCGCTGGATGGTCTCCGGCGAGTGGGACACGATGAACCGCCTGCTCGTCTTCCCCACCCCGCTGCTCAACCCCGCCACGGCGCGCACCGGCGGCGACCTCGCGCTCGCGGGCACCATCGAACTGGACCGTCCGGTCAAGGACATCCAGGGTTGTACGTTCCTGGACGCGAAGCGGCTGCTGTGCGCTTCGGACGACTCCGACCGGAAGTTGTTCCCCGAGGCCAAGCCGCTGCTGCAGATCGAACTGAAGAAGGCGCTGAACGGCCGCACCGTCACCGGGCATGTGACCTCGCTCGGCGCGCTTCCGCAGCTCAGCGCCTGCCCCGGCACGGCCGTCGACTTCGAGACCGAGGGCAACGACTACGACCGGCACACCGGTGTGCTGCGCGTCGAGATGATCCCGCCGCGCGACTGCGCGGCGCGCGCGACGGTGTACGAGTTCAAGCGCAAGCACTGAGCCGGTAGCGGTGGGGGGTGGGTCACGGGGTGGACGCCCGGTGGCCCACCCCCTACGCGTCCTCTGCGGTGAGCCGGCCGGACTTCACCGCGGCGAGGAGCGCGGCGTGGTCGCGTTCGTTGCGGTCGGCGTAGGTTTCCGCGAAGGTGGTCACCGCGCGGTCGAAGGTGTCCCCGCCGCCCAGGTAGGCGGCGATGGCGATGCGGTCCCCGGAGCGGGCGTGTGCGCGGGCCAGGGTGGCGCCGCACAGTTCGCCGAACGCGCGCATTCCGCG
This sequence comes from Embleya sp. NPDC055664, assembly GCF_053618075.1. NCBI lineage: Bacteria > Bacillati > Actinomycetota > Actinomycetes > Kitasatosporales > Streptomycetaceae > Embleya > Embleya sp. NPDC055664. The sequence goes on along the minus strand of NZ_JBSHGZ010000020.1, from coordinate 128,833 downwards.
CGGCACCATCAGGGACGGTTCGGCGATGCCCTTCCAGTCGCGGAGTTGTCGGACGTAGAAGTCGCGTTGCCGTCCGTCGATACCGTCCACCCGTTCCCAGCCCAGGAGCATGTCGCCGGCGGCCTGCATCAACCGCTGGCCCGCGACGACCCGTTCGCCCTGGGTGGCCGTCTCGGCGGGGCCGACGTGCGCGGCCAGGACCGACTCGTCGGCCTCCTTGGCCTGGAGGATCAGCGGGTCGTCCAGGTCACGGCCGAGCAGGAGCACGATCCAGCAGCGGGTGCCGACGCTGCCGACGCCGACGACCTTGCGGGCCATGTCCACCACGGTGTACTGGCCGAGCAGGTGGCGCAGTTCGGAGCGAAGCGTGTGGCGATAGCGGTCGATCAGGTCGCCGATCCGCCCGGCGAGCGCGGCCCGTTCGTCGTCGGGCAGGAGTTCGGCGATCGGGGTGACCAGTGGCGGTGAGGAGATGATCCGCGGCTCGCCGTCGACCATGCGGGTGAGCTTCGCGAAGGCCTGGAGGCTGTCCCGACCGCGCGCCTTGCTCATGGCCTTGGACAGTTGCCGCCAGCCGCGTTTGTGCAACCGTCCGGACGCCAGCGCCCGGACCCGGTCCGCGTCGGCCTTGGCGTACCAGACGTCGAGGTTGCGCATGCCCGCGAAGCGGCGCATCGCCTCGCGGTAGGACCGTACGGTCCCCCGGACCACGTCGGCGCGTTCGGCGTCCGTGTAGCCGTTCTCGCGCCCCGCGATGACCAGGCTCGCGGCCAGCCGCTTCACGTCCCACTCCCACGGTCCGGGCAACGTCTCGTCGAAGTCGTTGAGGTCGAACAGCAGCAGCCGTTCGGGCGAGGCCAGCAGTCGGAAGTTGAGCATGTGCGCGTCGCCGCACAGTTGCACCCGCAGCCCCGAACTCGGCGTACCGGCGAGGTCGCTCGCCATGATCGCGGCGGCACCCCGATAGAACCGGAACGGCGACTCGGCCATGCGCCCGTACCGGATCGGCACCAACTCCGGTACCCGCGAGGCCGATTGCCGCTCGATCAGGTCGATCGGGTCGGGCCGCCGGGTCGGTGCGAACTCGGCGTGGCTCGACCGCGACGCCTTCGCCCGCGCCGCCCGGCCGCGCTCGGCGCGCTCCCGGGGCGTGGGCGGCAAGGTCTCACGGGTACGGACTTCGGCCTTCGGCGTCATCGCAAGCCCTCCGGAACCGCATCGAGGCACACACGATCCACGCATGCGGCCGGCGCGGTTCGCCCGAACGGGTGCCCCCGATCGCCTGGGCGGCTCGGGGGCGAGGACGGCACGCCGCCCCACCTCAGGAAACGCGTTGGGCCCGCTCCCGGCGAGCGGTGTGGCGCCAACGAGTGACGGCGGCGCGGCCGTCAGGGCCGGCGGGGACGCACGGGGCGGTGCGCGCGCAGGCGGCGCCAGGTGCCGGCCAGGTGTGCGCCGAACGCGAGGTTCAGCACGGCGACCGGGGCAATCAGCGGCCAGGCGAGCGAGGCGGGGGCGGTGACGCCGCGGTTGACGACGAGCATGAGCAGGGTGGCCAGGACGAGGAGTACGCCGAACGTGGCGGTCGCCGCCTCGCGCAGTGGCGGGGCCGCGCCGGGCAGGGCGGCCCGGGGGCCGGTCGCCGCGCGCAGCCCGGACAGCGCCGAGGCCGCGGCCAGGACGGTCCCGAAGGCGAGCAGCGCCAGGCCCGCGTCGAGGAGGAGGGGTCGCCGCTCCCAGGGGCCGGTCGGGCCGGCCGGCATGGCGGTGGACCATACGGCCGCCGGCGCCGGCAGCGCCGCGAGGGCGGCGGCGAGCCACCCCGCCCGGTGGCCGGCACGCGTCGTTCGCGACCACCGGCGATCCGGCGCTGATCTCGGCCGACGGGCGCGCCACCGTGGCCCTGGTCTACCCGCCCGGCGGCGAGGGCCCGAAGGCGTACGGCGATGCGCCGGCCCGGGTGCGGGCGGCGGTGGCCGGGATCGAGATCGCCGGCGCGCCCGTCCGGGTCACCGGCCGGCCGCTGCCGACCGGACGCGACAACGGCGCCGCCCGCAGCCCGATCGCCGAGACCCTGCTCGGCGCGCTGGGCGCGTTGGTCGTGCTCGGCCCGACCTTCGCCGGCGGCCTGGCCCTGATCCCGCTCCTGACCGCCGCGATCGCCATCCCCACGACGTTCCTGCTGGTCGGAGGCCTGACCCGGGTCACCGACGTGTCGTTCATCGTGCAGTACCTGGTCGCCCTGATCGGCCTGGGCATCGCGATCGACTACGCCCTGCTCGTGGTGACCCGATGGCGCGAGGAACGCGACCGCGCGGACGGGGCCGATCCGGGCGGGTGCGATCCGGCCGGGCGCGTCGAGGCGATCGTGCGCGCGGCGACCACCGCCGGCCGCGCGGTCCTGCTCAGCGGCGCGACCGTCGCACTGTCCCTGGCCGCGCTGGTCGTGCTGCCCGTCCCGTTCCTGCGCAGCGTCGGCTACGCGGGTCTGCTGATGCCGCTGGTGAGCGTCGCGGTCACGCTGACCCTGCTGCCGGTGCTGCTGTACGTGTGCGGCGCCCGGCTGGACGTGCCGCGCCGCACCCGGCGTGCGGACGGCCGCGCGTGGTCGGCGATCGCCCGGGCCACCACACGTCGGCCGGTCCTGGCGGCCGTACTCGGCGGCGCGCTGCTGCTCGCCCTCGCCGCACCCGCGCTGACCATGCGGGTGGGGCAGCCGCAGGTGACGGCGCTCGGCCGTGGCGGCGAGCCCGCGCAGGTGTTCGCCGCGATCGACCGGGCCGGCTTCGGCACGGGTATCGCCCAGCCGATCGAGGTGGCGACCGACGGCGACGCGAAGGCGCCGGCCCGACGGTTGGCGACAGAGCGGGGTGTGGCAGGCGCGATCGCCCCCGCCGGGTGGGACAGCGGGGGCCTGCGGGTCGTGGAGGTGTGGACGGCCGCGGACCCCGCCACCGACGCGGGTCGCGCGGCGGTGGGCCGGGTCCTGGCGGCGGCGCGCGCCACGCCCGGGGTGCACGCGGGTGGCGGCCCGGCGCAGGATCGCGACTTCGCGGACGCGGTCTACGGCTCGTTGCCGCTGGTCCTGGCGGCGATCGCGGTGCTCACGTTCCTCGTGCTGATGCGGTCGTTGCGGTCGATCTGGCTGCCGGTCAAGGCCCTCGTGCTGAACACCGTGTCGGTGGCCGCCGCCTACGGCGCGGTCGTACTGATCCGGCAGAAGGGCTACGGCAGCGAACTGCTCTTCGACACCCCGGCCACGGGGGCGATCACGGTGTGGGTGCCGATGGCGGTGTTCGCGTTCCTGTTCGGATTGTCCATGGACTACGAGGTGTTCATCCTGACCCGGATCCGCGAGGCGCACCTCGACCTCGCCGCCCGAGGGATTCGGGACACCACCGAGGAGGCCGTCGTGATCGGCATCGGCCGTACCGGCAGGCTGGTCACCTCCGCCGCGCTGATCCTGTTCCTGGCCTTCGTCGCGTTGTCCACCGTCCCGGTCACCGACGTCAAGATCCTGGCCGCCGCCCTCGCGGTCGGCATCGTGGTGGACGCGACGATCGTCCGAGGGGTGCTTGCGCCCGCGCTGGTGACCCTGATGGGGCGGGCCAACTGGTGGTTCCCGCACCGCGCGGACGGCCCGCGCGGCGGCCGGGGTATCGACGTACCGAAGCATGCGGACCACCCTGGCGTGGCCTCGGGCCCGGCCCGTACCCTGAACCGGATCGACGCCGAACCCCCACGACCCGAAACGGGCTGATCACGTGCCGATGCCGCTCCTGATCGTCCTCGTCGTCGTCGGGCCGATCGTGATCGGGATCGCCTTGGTCGCGCTGCTCGGTGCCACGCTCGGCCGCCGGGCACGGGAGGGGCGGCGCACCGGCCGCTACACCTCCCGACCCGGCAACTCGTCGAGCAACTGGTGACCCGACCCCGCCACCGAACGGGCCCGGGAGTCCCAAAAGACTCCCGGGCGCCCGACCGACTCGCGGGCGCCCGAACGCCTCCGAACCGGCGATCGGCTCCCGGGCCCGCGATCAACTTCGCCCCCCGGCCGATCTGTGGGCCGCGGCTCGGTTCAGGCCCGCTGCCTCGGTCGTGACCGCGACGACTACATGACGTTGTCCGGCCACGCGGATCGGCGCCGGCGAGTGGAACTCCGCGCGCCCGCATGCTCGGGCGTCGGGCGCTACACGGGGGCGACCAGCGACAGGGCCTCGTTGAGGTTGTGTTCGGCGATTCCCTGCATGAAGCTTCGGTTGGGGAAGTCGCCGTCGAGGAGGCGTAGGGGGCCCGCCGTCAGGGACAGGCGTTGGGCGAGCATGTAGAGGGCGAGGCGGGCCCCGTCGAGGTTGTCCGCCGCCACCCGGCGGTAGTCGTCGTGGAGGCGAATGCGCAGGAACACGTGCTCCCATGCGACGTCGAAGTACATCAGGTCCTCGATGTCGATCAGCACCGGATTGCCGTCCCGGTCCACCAGGACGTGGTCCAAGCCCAGTTCGCCGTGGATCACCGAGTATTCGGCGCGCGGCCGTATCGCCGAAGCGAGTTCGTGCAGCCTCTCCTCCAGGCGGTCACGGGCTGCGGCGATCCGCGCGTCGCGCCCGGCCGCCTCGGCGAGGTGGCGCAACGCGGCGTCCAGCACGACGCCCTCGCAGGAAGTGCCCCGCGCCGTACCGCCCCCGTCGATCAGCGCCACCTTGCCGTACGTCGGCGCCCGATACGCCCGCATCGCCGCCAACCCTTCCACCAGACGAGCCATCGTCGGCTCCACCGCCCGCGGGTCGCGCTCGAATCGGGTCATCAGGTCCTCGCCGGGGAAGTCCTCCACGATGGCGAGATCGGCCGGGTAGTACGCCCGGTCGCGGTCGACCAGATACACCTCCGGCACCCGCAGCCCGAGCGTGTCCAGCCGGGCGTGCGCCGCCTCGAACAGGTCGAGCCCGACACCCGGCGAGAACGGATCGGTCACGTCGTCGTCGCCCTCGTGCGCCGGCCAGTAGTTCTCCGAGTCCTCCCACAGATAGGCGATCACCGACGTCGCGTCGTCCATCGTCAGCCGGTACACCCCCTTCCGGGTGCCGCCCGTCAGCCGCTCGACCCCCGCCAACCGCCGCCCGCCGCCCAGCGCGGCCCGTACCGCTCCCGCCAGTTGATCCCGCGTCACATTTCTCGGCGCCACGTCCGCGACCCGCCTTTCCGGTTCGACAACCGGGGCACCCTACGCGAGCCGTCACCCGCGGGCGATCGGTTTTCCCCGCGCCGCGAACACCGGCGCCAGCGCCGCATCCAGCCGGCCGAGCCACTCCCGGGCGGTGCCGCGCACGCCGGGCAGATCCGCGAGCAGGGCGGACCAGTCCGACTCGTCGACCGGAACCGCGTCCGGGTCGAAGCCGTGCTCGGGCACGCTCCGGATGAAACCGCTGCCGACCCGACGCAGCAACGCCGAGGTGAGCCGGGTGCGTTCGTCCTCGGCCAGCAGCACCGCGTCGTAGAGGTCCTTGCTCCGAGGTCGGCCGCCCTCGCCGCCGTCGACATGCAGCCACACCAGCTTCCAGGCCAGGGACAACTCCCGGCTCGCGGTACGCACCACCGGCGCCGGCCCGCCGTCGGCGCGCGGTATCCGGGTCCACACCGGCGGTTGGTGCAGCTTCTCGTCGAAGGCGAAGTCGAGCCGCGCCTCCCCCGGCGGCAGTCCCTCCGCCTCCCAGGGGATCAGGATGCGCATCCCGCCCGCGCCCTGCCCGTCGTACGCGTAGTCCCAACCACCGTCCCGACGTGTGCCGTTCGCGTCCAGGGTCAGGCCCGGCGCCGCCTCCGGCCGCTTTCCGATCCATTGCGTCAGGTCCTCGTAGGCGGGGATCGACCCCACCGGATCCGGGTCCGTGTCCCAGTGGAGCCCCTCGGGCGGCACGAGCACCCGCACGCCGCGTGTCTCGAACTCCCGCTCCCCGTCGGCCCAGATCTCGTATCCGGCCGCCCCGCCGGCCGCCTCCGGCCACTGCTGCACGGCCGCGACGGTGTCGAGGTAGGGGTATGGCGCCGACGGATCGATATAGACGGTCGGCGCAGGCAGCACCACGAAGTCCAGGTCCGCCGGCTCCCGCGCCCGCTCACCCATCCAGGCGGCCATGGCCATGCTCCCGCGAAGCATCACACAGTCACTCCACGGCGCGGCCGCCACGAGCCCCAACAGGTGGTCGAGCACGGCACGATGGGCCGCCTGCCGACGCGCCGACGTGTCACCGTCCGGGTCCACGCCGTATGCCATCCACTCCTCCTCGACCTCCGCGCACCCGCCCCGGCCGGCGACTGTACCGATCGAAGCCGACACGGACCCCGGCCCCGACGACCGACGACCGTCAGCGACCGTCGCGGAGGTACGTGAGCACCGCCTGGACGCGGCGATGGCCGGCGTCGGACGCGGGCAGGCCGAGTTTGCCGAAGATGTTGCCGACGTGTTTGTGTACCGCGTTGGCGGTGATGAACAGGATCTCGGCGATCTCGCCGTTGCCCAGACCGCGGGCCATCAGCGCGAGCACTTCGTGCTCTCGGGGGCTGAGCGGGTCCAGGGGGCTGCCGGCGGCGGCCGTCATCAGTTGCGACAACACCTCGGGATCCATCACCGTCTCGCCGGCCACGACCCGCCGCAGGCTGTCCACGAATTCGCTCATCCGACCCACGCGGTCCTTGAGCAGGTAGCCGACGCCGCCCGCACCGTCGGACAACAAATCCCGGGCGTAGACGTGCTCGACGTACTGCGACAGGACCAGGATCGGCAGACCCGGGCGGATGCGCCGCAGTTCCAGCGCGGCGCGAAGTCCCTCGTCGCGAAAGGTCGGTGGCAACCGGACATCGGTGACGACCAGGTCCGGGTCATGCGTTTGCACCGCGGCGATCAGGCCGGGGCCGTCGGTGACCACCGCAGCGACGCCGATGTCCCGTGTGGACAGGATGAGTTCGAGGCCCGCCGACAGCAGCGCGTTGTCCTCGGCGATCACGACGCGCACGGCAACTCCACGGTGACGACGGTGGGTCCGCCGACCGGACTGGTGATCGCCACCCGGCCGTCCAGCGCGGCCACGCGGCGCCGGATGCCGACGATGCCGGTGCCGTTGCGCTCGTCCGCGCCGCCGACACCGTCGTCCGCGACCTCGACCACCAGGGTGCCGTCGCGGCGGGTCAGGCCGACGCGGGCGCGGCGGGCCCGGCTGTACTTGGTGGTGTTGGCGAGCGTTTCGGCCACGACGAAGTAGGCGGCGGCCTCGATCGCGGCGGGCAGTCGGCCGAGTTCGCCCAGCCGGACATCGGTGGTGACCCCGCTCCGGGCGGCGACCGCGTCCACCGCGCCCGCGAGGCCGCGGTCGGCCAGGATCGGCGGGTAGATGGCGTGGACGACGTCGCGCAGTTCCGTCAACACCTCCTCCGCCCCCTCCAGGGCCTCGCGCAACAGGTCGGCGACGACCGGGTGTTGGGCACCGAGAAGGTCCCGGGCGACACCGAGGCGCATGGCCACCGCGACGAGACCGGCCTGGGCCCCGTCGTGCAGGTCGCGTTCGATGCGGCGCAACTCCGCGCCGTGGGCGTCGAGTACGTCCGCCCGGCTCGGGACCGCCTTCACCGTCCGCGCGGCGACGACCGGCTCCCGGTTCGGGGTGCGAAGGCACCCCAGGTCACGCCACACCTCACACCACAGCGATTTCGCTCGATCCCGCACACTCGCCACTTTCTCGGCCCCGTTCCGGACGCACACCACGCACACCACGCGCGGCGACCTCGAGGGCCGCGCACACTACGGCGACCCTATGAACGGGTGCGGCACCCGGGCGTCCTTCCGGGGGACGAGTACCGGAGTACCGGATCCGCAGTACCCGGTCCGGGGTGTATGGGCCACATGCAGGCCGCGACGGGGCCGTCAACGTCCGCTTCACCCTCGTCGACCATAACCACAGCTTCTGACATCGATCGGATCCATCTGTTGGATTTCTGATCGGCGAGTGAGCAGGATGGAACTACGAAAGGCCGCGACACCACGAGGAAAGGAACACAAACCATGTCCGAGTACGAGAAGGCCATGCGTCCCGAGGACATCACCCGCCTGTTCGTGGAACGGTCCAACGCCGGCGATGCCGCCGGGGTCGCCGAGCTCTACGCGGAGGACGCCGTACTGGCCTACCCGCCGGGCAGCACGACCGTGGGCCGGGAGGCCATCCGCGAGCTGTGGGCCAAGGTGCTGGCCGACCGTCCCCACTTCGAGCCCGAGGAACCGCTGCCGACGCTGATCAACGGCGACATCGCGCTCACCTCGACCCCGCCGAAGGACGGCTCCGGTGCCCGGGCCCAGGTGGTCCGGCGCCGGCCCGACGGAAGCTGGCTGCGGGTGATCGACCAGCCCGAATTCGCCCCGCCCACCCGCTGAACCCCCGACGGCCGCCCCGACCCGGGCGGCCGTCGGCATGCGCGGCTCGGCCGACGCCGGGTCGGTCGACGCCGGGTCGGTCGGCCGGTGGCGCAGCTCCGGGACCGGGTGTATGTCCTGCCTCACCCGACGGCGGGTGAGCCGACCCTGCACGGCGAACTCGTCGCGCTGCCGGACGAGCCGGCGTGTCGGGGGCTCGACCTGTTCGCCGCCGAGCCGGGGTCGGCGTCCGAGCGGGCGTTGCGCGAGCTGGGCGGCCTCGCGGCGCACGAGGCGGGAGTCTGCCGGCCCGGCCGTGACACCCGTCGAACCCGGTTTGCCATCGGGTCCCACCCGCACCGATGAGTTTTGCGGGCGGCCGTCGTCTACCTCCATGACATCGACACCGCATCGACCGCAGCACTCTGGAGCACATCATGAGGAAGATCACCGCCGGCCTGTTCATCTCGCTCGACGGGGTCGTGGAGGCGCCCGACCAGTGGCACTTCCCCTACTTCGACGACGAGATGGGCGCGGCCGTCGGCGCGCTGCTCGAAACGTCCGACACCCTCCTGCTGGGTCGCAAGACGTACGACAGCTTCGCCGGCGCCTGGCCCGAGCGGGAGACGGCCGGTGGCGACGACGCCGCCTTCGGGAAGGCGATCGGCGACGCGCGCAAGATCGTGGTGTCGCGCAGCGAGCTGACCTTCACCTGGCGCAACTCCGAGCAGTTGCGCGGTGATGTCGTCAGCGCCGTCACCGCGCTCAAGGACGAGCCGGGCGCGGACATCTCGATCAGCGGCTCGGTCTCGATCGTGCGCCTGTTGTTGGACGCCGGGCTGCTGGACGAGTTGCACCTGTTCGTGCACCCGATCGCGGTGCGCACCGGCATGCGGCTGTTCACCGAGGGCGAGGGGTCGATCCCGCTGCGGCTGATCTCGTCGAAGGCGTTCGGGTCCGGCGTGCTCCACCTGGTGTACGGCCCGGCAGCGGCGGCCGGCGACGCCTCGTACGACGATGCCAAGGTGCACCTGTCCCAGGCCGGTCGGTAGACCGGTCGCGGGTGTCCCCGGCATGCACAGCATCGTGTTCGGCCGTCGCTCGTTCAACGGGGTATGAGCAACCACGCCTCGCCGCCCGACGGTTCCCGCCCCGCCACGGACCCGCAGATCTCCCCCGAACAACGCGCGGCCCTGGAGCGGATCACCGCGGCCGGCGGTCGGGCCGGCGCCTGGCTGTGCGGTCTGGGCCGGCCGGGCGGCCCCGCCTGGGCCCTCGCCGGCGCCATCGAACACACGCTCGCCGAGTTGCGTCCGTACGGGCCGACCGAGGTGGACCCCCGCCCCGGTCTGGCCCGGCCCGGCGTCGACCGGGACCTGCTGCCGTACCTGGACCCGTACGCCAGTCCGGCCGGACCGGTGATCGGCGCGGTGCCCCTGACCCCCGCCGAGACGGTCGCGGTGCTCACCACGACCGGCTGCGCCCGCATCGCACCGCTGACCATGTCCCGCCCGGACTGGGCCGACCAACTCCACGCCCTGGCCGACACGATCGACAACGCCCTCCAACATGCCACGCGGATCGAGCCGAACGCCGACGCGCACCCCGACCCGACGACGTAGCCGTCACACGCCGACTCGGTCATCCGCGTCGCCCACCTGCGCCGCCCGCCTCGTCACCACAAATAGCCCCACCGCCCCGAGCCGCTCGCCCCGAGCGACCCGGGGCCTCACACCTCGAACGTGCCGAAGTCGGAGGCGTTTCCCGCCACCGCCGGCCCCAGATCCGCCGGCGCGGGGGCCAACAGCACGGCAACGGCCTCCCGAGCGGAGCCCACTTCGTCGAACACGTCCCCGGTGCCCCGCTCACGAATGCGGATACGACCCGTCAGGCCGGTCGATCTCGTGTCGCAACCGCCTCGATGCCCACGACCTCGACACCCTCTGCCACTGCGCCTCGACCACCTCCGCGGACTCACGCGCACGCACTGCGGCCGGATCGGAGGGATTCGAGTTCATCGCGACAGTCTGACGCCGCCCCACCTCCCTGTGAAGCCCCGCATACCCTCACACAACGCCCAATCCACGCTCGGCACCCGAATCGGGCCCTCGCCCGGCCGGGATGTGCGCCCATGTCCACCGCGATGCCGGTCGGTCGGGCCGATGTGGGTTTGGGCTGGTCGGGGGGCATCCGGGTCAGCATTCTTGGGAGGCGCGGGAATTACAGAGCGAGGGGCGGGCCGTGGGCGGTCGATCCGTGGGTTTGGCTAACTTGGCGGTCCGGGTGGGGGATTCGGATGTGTCCCCCGTTGCGTCCGGGCGTTTGTGGTGTGCGGGGATCGCGGCGGGCGCGGCGTCGTTGGGGGTGGTCGTGGCGGATGTGTACGCGTATCTCGTCTATCGGGACTGGCGGGCCGGCCTGGCGTCGCGCGTGCACACATCGGTCGAGCCGGAGGCGCTGTCGACCGGTGCGCGGATGGTGCCGCGCGGGAACGGCGCCACCGACGCGGCCGCCTCGGCGGTCTTCGTCACGAGCGTGACGATGATCGCCCTGGTCGTGTGGTGGACCGCGCTGGTCTGCCGGAACCGCTCGGCCTGGTACGGCCCTTCGCGCGGCTTCGGCGTCCTGTGCCGCTCGGGGCACCGGCGGACGGGCAACGCCGGACGCGCCGGGATCGGCCCTGCCCCGGTGCTGGTGTCGGCCGTGGGGATACTCGTGTTCACCACGCTCACCCGCCTGTTGGGCCTGGTCGGCAAGGACTGGAGCGGGCCACTCGACGGGCAGATCCGGTCGGAGATGGGTTTCCTGCACTCGCGGATGATGCTCGCCCTCGCCCACGCGGCGGGCGCGCTGCTGATGGCGGTCGTGGTGACGGCGACGACGCGACGACACCTCCGCCTGCCGAGCCGCCGACCGGATCCCGAGCCCGGCCCCGTTTCCGACCCCATCCCGCACCCTGTTTCCAACCCCGACCCATCGGCGCCTCGGGGCGAGTGACGCGTGCCCGGCCGATCCCGCCTACCGGTCGGCCGCGGGGGCCTGCCGGCGGATCATGTCCAGGAGCGCGGTGTGGGTTTCCCGGTCGGCCGCGGCGATCAGACCGGCCGCCCCGGTGTACGGCGGTCGGCCGTACAGGTCCGTCACCACGCAGCCGGCGGCCTCACACAACGCGATGCCGGCGGTGAAGTGCACGCTGTCGCGCAGGTCGCCGTCGGTGACATAGGCGGCCCGGCGGCCGGCGGCCACCCACGCGACGGCCAGAGTGGTGGACACCACGCGCGGCCGGAAACCCGCGACGAAGTCCGGGTCGGCGAGGAGCCGGACCGCGCGGAACGACGGCGCGTTGGGGAACGGCGGATCCAGGTTCACATCCACCAGCCGCGATCCGGACGACGGCACCAAGTCCCGGTCCTCGCCGCCGAGTCGGCGGTACGCCCCGGAACCGTCGGTCCAGAACACCTCGTCGGCGAACGGATCCGCCACGGCCGCCGCGACGGTCTCGGCGCCCACCCGCAGGGCCACGTTCACCGCGACCAACATGTTGCCCACGGCGTAGTTCAACGTGCCGCACAACGGATCGACCAGCCAACGGCGTTCCGCGCCGGCCGTGCCGGTGGGGCCGCTCTCCTCGCCGGTGACCGCGTCGTCGGGCCGCGCGTCGCGGAGGGCGTCCAGGATGGCCTGCTCCGCGTCCAGATCGGCGGCCGTGGCGAAGTCTCCGGCGCCCTTGTCGAACCGCTCCGGCGACGTCCCGTACATCCCGCGCACCACGGCCGAACCCGCCCGCGCCGCCCGTACGGCCAGCCCCGCATCCGTCTCCATCTTCAAGATCGCCATATGGGGAGCCTACGCGCCGCTCTCGACGAGCCCGCGCGCGGCGAGCACGTCGAGCACCCGACCCCGACAAGGGGGGTCCTGGCCCTCCGAGGTCGAGGGCGCTAGGCTCCTGCCGATGACTACTGACTCCGTAAACGGATTGGGGGTCCCCACCGCGCAAGGTGAGTGCTGATGCTCACCGCGATCGCGAATCGGGATTCCCGCCTCACCCTCTGGCTGCGCGTGCGCGAGTTCGCCGTGCCGCCCTCCATGATCGAGACCGCGACCACGCGCCGGCTGGCCGGTGACTGGCAGGCCGCCTGCGCCGCCGCAGGTGTCGACGTCGACATCGATCTCCGCTTCGAAGCCCGCACGCGTGGCGGGGAGTTCGCTGCCAGGATCCGAGACGACCTGCGTGGTCTGGCACCGGATCTGCTGCGCTGGCACATGCCGAGGATCGCTCCCGACGGGCTGCTGCGCCCGGGTCTGACCGTGTCCCTGGCGCGGTACGACGTCGGGGAGCACGGCGGCACGCGCCCGGTGCACCTGGTGGCCCGCACCCCACCCGCGTGGGCGGACGCCGGTCAGCGCATCGCCCTCGCCCTGTGGGACGGATCGCACCGCGACGCCGCCGGCTTCCGTCACCATCCGCACCGCCATCCCCATCGACGGTTCCGCCTGGACCTGCACCGACATCTCTGGGACGCCCGCCGCAGCGACGAGCTGTGGATCCGTTCCGGGGCCGATCGGCCGCCCTGCGACGGGAGTTCGGGCCCGGATCCGGCTTGGCCGGGACCGATCCCGGCCGAGTGCGCCGTCGACCGATGGGCCGCCGAGGCCGCGATCCTGCTCCGGGCCGCGGGGCGACCCACCGGCACCGGCGCGGTCGCGGTGCGCTGCGGGGGCCGTCGCCGGCTGGTCCTGCACGTGGTCGCGGACGACGACGGTCCCGGGCCGTCGACGGTACGGCTCGCAGCCGTCGAACCGCGACCCGCCGGCGGCGACATCACCGGGCTGCCGGTCCTGCCCGACGCGGCCACCTGGATACCGCCCGACCTGGAACTGCTGCGCGCCGGCCTGATCGAGCCCGATCGGCTGCACCCGCTGGTCGCCGCGGCATTGATACGGGGTCATGTCCCGGGCACGGCACCCGTCCTCGCGGACCACGCCTCGGGACGACCCGACATCGTGGAATGCCGGGGCTCGCGCCATCGGATCGGCCTGGTCGACGGCGTACTGGCGCCGCTCGACCACGATCCGGCCGAAATCCGTCGCGAGGAACTGCTGCACGCGCTGACCGGCACCCCGCTGCCCTGCCTCCAGGCCATCGACGCGGCACACCGCCGCCCGGACTGCATCGCGGGCGTCCGCGAACGTCTGGACCACGGCGACATCGCCGGCGCGCTCGCCGTCGTCGAAAGCCTGCTCGGTCCCGACGCACTGCCGCGCGGCGGCCTCCTCCGCGACGAACTGGAAGACGCCGCCGAACGGTTGATCACTCACGGGTTGTTCCGAGCCGGCCTGGGCGGACCGGCGCCCGACCGCATCCCGCTCCCGAACCGTCCACGTCCCCCGCACACCCGCCGCGCCCATCCGCGGAACATGAACCCGCACTGACGCGAACCCGTCGACCACCCCGGGCACTTCGAGCCGACGCACGCACGTGTGCGCCGTCGAGCGCGCCGCCGCACGCACTTCGCGGCGCGCTGCGGGTGCACTTCAGTGTGTGTACCTTCGCGCGCCCGACGCCCCCCACCGAACCCAAAAGGTGATCAACCATGCGTACACCCGCCCCACTCACCACCACCGCCCCCCGCAACACGCCCCAACTCGACGTGGCCGCCGAGTTGTTGGCCCTCCTGCGGGACACCGCCACCGAGCCCCGTCCCGACACCCAACTGGAGGCCCTGACCCTGGCCGTGGCCGCCGACCTGCCCGTACTGCTGTGGGGTGAACCCGGGATCGGCAAGACCGCCGCGCTCACCCGACTCGCCGACACCCTGGATCTGCCGCTCACCACCGTGATCGCCAGCGTGCACGAACCCTCGGACTTCTCCGGCCTGCCCATCGTCGGCGACGATCCGGCGACCAACGGTGTGCCGATGGCCCCGCCGGAGTGGGCCGTTCGTCTCGTACGCGCCGGACGCGGACTGCTGTTCCTGGACGAGTTGTCCACCGCGCCGCCGGCCGTACAGGCCGCCCTGCTCCGACTCGTCCTCGAACGCCGGGTCGGCGCCCTGCAACTGCCGCCCGGCATCCGGATCGTGGCCGCCGCCAACCCACGCGGGTCGGCCGCCGACGGCTGGGAGCTGAGCCCGCCGATGGCAAACCGCTTCGTACACCTTCAATGGGTACACGACCACGACGTCGTGGTGCGCGGCCTCGGCGGCACCTGGCCGCATGCCACCCTGCCCGTCCTGGATCCGACCCGACTCGCCGAGGCCGTGGCCTTCGCCCGCCGGGCGGTCTGCGGCCTGCTCGCTACCCGCCCCAAGCTCGTCCACCTCCTTCCCACCACGGAAACCCGTCGCGGTGGCGCCTGGCCGTCGCCGCGCAGCTGGGACATGACGGTGTCGCTGATCGCCTTCGCCACCGCGGCCGGATCCTCCCGCGACGTGTTGTCCCTGCTGGTCAGGGGCACCGTCGGGGACGGCCCGGGACTCGAACTGCTGGCCGCCCTGGACCGGATGGACCTCCCGGACCCCGAGGACCTGCTCGCCGACCCGACCCGCGCGATCCTGCCCGAGCGCGGGGACCTGCGTCAGGCCGTACTCGACGGCGTGGTCGAGGCGGTCCGCAACCGCCCGGACAAGCCCCGCTGGGACGCGGCCTGGGCGATCCTGGTCCGCGCGCTCGACACCGGCGCCCCGGACCTGGTGGTCGTCCCCGCCACCGCCCTCGCCTCGCTGCGCGACCAGGATTGGGAGGTGCCGGCATCGATCGAGCGGCTGGCCGGAGCGGTGTCGCTGTCCCGGCGCGCGGACCGGGCGGCGGCCCGGTCCGCGGTGACCGCACGGGCCGGCCGATGATCACCGACGCGTCGGGAGCGCTCGACCTGGACAAGCTCTACGCCGCCCGCCTGTACGCCGCCCGCGCCCGCCCATACCTGGCCACCGCCCTGTACGCGCTGCACGTGGTCGAGTCGCGGACGGTGTCGACGATGGCCGTCGACCGACACTGGCGGTGCTACGTCTCGCCGGTGTTCGTGGCCCGAACACCCGAGGAGGAACTGGCCTCCGTATGGGTGCACGAGGTGTCGCATCTGCTTCGCGACCACCACGGGCGCAGCGACCGGGTGGCGCACGAGCGCGGGTTGACCGGCCGCGGTGACCGGCTGCGGATGAACCTCGCCGCCGACTGCGAGATCAACGACGACGCGTTCGACGACGGACTGCCCCGGCCCGAAGGCGCCGTGCTGCCGGGCTTGTTCGGGCTGTCCGAGGGCGAGTTGATGGAGACCTACCTGCGCGAGATCGTGATGGGACTGGTCACGCAGGACCTGGCATGGCTGGACTGTGGCAGCGGCGCCGACGGGTTGGATCGGGAGTGGGATCTGGGGCCGGACGGCGCGCACGGCCTGAGCGAGCACGAACGGGACGCGGTCCGGTTCCGGGTGGCGCAGGGCATCAGGGGTCGGCCCGGGCATGCCTCGAAGTCGTGGCGGCGGTGGGCCGAAGAGGTATTCCATCCGCCGCAGCCGTGGCGGCAGTTGTTGGGCGCGGCGGTGCGCTCGGCGGTGGCCGGTGCCGGCGGTGCGGACGACTACACATACGGTCGGCCGGCCCGCCGTTCGGCCGGCGTGCCCGGCGTCGTGTTGCCGAGCCTGCGCCGCAAGCCGCCTCGGGTGGCCGTGGTGGTCGATACGTCCGCGTCGGTGAGCGACGCCGAACTGGGCAGCGCCCTCCTCGAAGTGGCCGCCATCTCCCGCGCCGTGGGCGGCCGGCGCGATCTGGTCACCGTGGTCTCGTGCGACGCGGCGGCCCGGATCGTACAACCGCTGTGCGACGGCGAGGGCATCACGCTGCTCGGCGGCGGCGGTACCGACCTGCGCTCGGGCTTCGCCAAGGCCCTGCGCCGCAGCCCTCGCCCCGACGTCGTCGTGGTGTTGACGGACGGTCAGACCCCCTGGCCCAGTGCCCGCCCGTCCTGCCGCACGGTGGTGGGCCTGTTCCCCCGCATCCGCGACTATTCCGCATACGAGGACAACCCCGAGTACACTCCGGACCTGCCACCCGACTGGGCCCGCGTGGTAACGATCGGCCCAACTCCCTGAGCGCCCACGGGAGTCCATCGGCGATCGGGTGTCGGCGGCATGGTGTCGACATCGCCGTCCCCGGCGTCGCGGTGTCGGACCGGGGTGGAAACATGGGGGTTCCCGCAGTCGTGTCGACGACCCGGGAATGGTCGGCCTGCCGAGGAGGTCATCATCAGCGACGCCACCGGCCTGTGCATCGCGCCCCGCCCCGACGGCGGGTGCCGTGCACCGGCCCTCCCCGACGCCCCGGTTCCGCTGTGCGCCGAACACGTGGCCGCCACCTGCGAGTTCGCCCATGACGGCCTACCGGGCGACGACGAGGAGGAGACCCCCTCCGGCCGGCGCCCGCGCCGACAACCCACCGAGGTCACCATGCTCGGCGAGGGGCTCGTCTACTTCGTCCGCACCGATCGACGGATCAAGATCGGCTTCACCACCGACCTGCGCCGGCGACTGGCCCAGTCCGCCCCGGGCGAGGTCCTGCACACCGAACCCGGTTCGATCGCCGACGAACGCCGCCTGCACGCGGCGTTCCAGGACCTCCGCCTCCGCGGCGAATGGTTCCGCGCCGACCCTCGCCTCCTCGACCACATCGCCACCCTCAAGGCGAAGGCAACCGCGTAGATCGTGGCCGCAGGCGACCGCGTGGATCGAAGCAAAGGCAATCGCGTGGATCAGGCGTCCTGTTCGCCCAGTATCGCCGCCAGTACGTGGCGGGCGTTGGTGGTCATCGCCCGGTTGGTTTCGCGGTAGTACGGGAGGGCGATCACGGCCTGGGACAGCGTGCGGGCCCGACCCCGGGTCCAGGTCGCGTCGTCGACGTCGAGGGCGTCGCGGAAGGTCCGCCTCGCGCCGGCGGGCAGCAGGTTCCAGGCCGGGACCAGGTCGCAGGCCGGGTCGCCCACCCCCAGGCAGCCGAAGTCGATCACCGCCGTCAACCGCCCGGCGCCGTCCACCAGCAGGTTGCCCGGCATGAGGTCGGCGTGCAGCCACACCGGCTCGTTCCGCCCCGCGTCGGCCCGCAGTCCGTCCTCCCATACCGCGATCGCGGCATCGCAGTCGACGTCCTCCGCCGGGATCGCGCGCAGTTCCTCGATCGCCGACCGGGTCGAGGCGTCGAGCGCGGCGAGCGGTCCGCCCCGGTAGGCCGCCGGCGCTCCCGGCAACTCGAGCTCGCGCATCGCCGCCACGAACCCGGCCAGGTCCTCGGCCAGCCGCGCGGGTGCCCGCAGTGCCCCCGGCTCCGGGTTCTCCCCCGTCAGCCACCGGTACACCGACCACGGCCAGGGATACCCGTCGGCCGGCTCCCCCGCGCCGAGCACCTCCGGCACGGCCGTCGGCAGCAGCCCGGCGAGGCGCGGCAACCACTCCCGCTCCAGCGTGACGTCCGCGACCCCGCCGCGCACCAGCGGCAACCGCACGACCATGTCCTCGCCCAGTCGGTACATCGCGTTCACCGTGCCGCCCGACGGAAACCGCTCCACCGGCAGTCCCGCCCATCGGGGGAACTGCCCGGCGATCAACCGCCGCACGAGGTCGCCGTCGACGGGGTGCATATCGGAGTGCATCTGGCCTGTGTTCATCACCGACCATCCGACCGCCCACCCACGACACCCGTCAACCGTTTTCCCGCCCGCCGCCCCGCACCCGCGGCGCACCTCCACCCCGGACGGCCCGCTCACTCACCCCAGCGCGAGGCCGCCGCCCCCGCCTCCATCCCGGTGCGGCCCGTCCCGTCCTCGCCCCGTTCGCGGAGCAGTTCGCCGGGGAGGCTGTAGCGGGGGGCGTTCTGCGGATTCCGGCGGGCGTGGCGGACGATTTCCCCGGTCAGGGTCTCGGCCATCCGCAGCCGGGGGTGTTCGGCGTGGATCACCCGGGCCTGGGCGTCGTCGACACATTCGGTGTCCACGCCGAAATCGATGGCGATGCCCCTGCGGGTCAGGTACGCCAGCGTGCCGCGGCGCTCGGCGATCCCGGCCGAGGTGTGCAGCGCGATGGCCTCCCAGACCCGGTCGACGTCGGCGGCGGCCACGCCGCCTCCGGTCAGGAACTCCGCGGCCATGTCGGCCCCTTCGACCTCGAATCGTTGCCGGCCCTCGGCGTCGGGCGAGGTCCCGAGGTCGTGCAGCGCGCAGGCCGAGAACAGCAGGTCGGGGTCGAAGTCCGCGCCGGGCCGCAGCCCGTCGTACGCGGCCTGCAAAACGGCGAACCGGTAGCTGCGGAAACTGTGCTCCGCGGTCGGCCGCGACGTGCGAGCCCGCACGTACTCGATCGTCCGGTGGGCCAGGGGCGTGGTGGGAACGGCGGCGACTGTGTCCATGCCCCGACCGTAGTCGGCGGATCGGCGCCCGAGGCAGTGGCACGATTGCCATTGATCGATAGCATCGTGCCATGCCCGCCGTAGCCCGTACCGGCGCCGACGCCCCGGTGCCACGCCCGCCCCACCACGTCGTCGTCCTGGCCCAACCGGGAGTCCTGGCCCTGGACTTCGGCATCCCGATCCAGGCGTTCGGCGACTGGGAGGGAAGCCCGTACCGGGTCACCGTCTGTACCGAGCACCCCGGCCCCGTCCCGCTCCACGGCGGCCCGTCGCTGCTCGTCGACCGCGGTCTGGACGCCCTCGCCGACGCCGACACGATCGTCGTGCCCGGCCTGGTCCCGCCCGATCCCCCGTCGCCGCGACTGCGCACCGCCCTCGCCGAGGCCGCCGCCCGAGGCGCCCGCATGGTGTCGATCTGCACCGGCGCGTTCGTCCTGGCCGGCGCGGGACTGCTGGATGGCCGCCGCGCCACCACCCACTGGCAACGCGCCGCCGAACTGGCCCACCGATACCCGTCGGTGCGCATCGAACCGCAGGTGCTCTACGTCGACGAGGGCAACGTGCTGACCTCGGCGGGCGTGGCCGCCGGCATCGACCTGTGCCTGCACATCATCCGCGCCGACCTCGGCGCCACGATCGCCAATCAACGGGCCCGCGCCCTCGTCGCCGCCCCACATCGCGCGGGCGGCCAGGCGCAGTACATCGCCCACCCCACCCCGCCCGAACGCGGCGGCGGGCTCGACGAGTTGCGCGCCTGGGCACTGCGGCACCTGGACGAACCGCTGACCGTCGACGTGCTGGCCAGACGGGCCCGGCTGTCCCGGCGCACCCTCATCCGCCGCTTCCACGAGGAGACCGGACGGCCGCCCATGCAGTGGTTGTCCGACGCCCGCGTCGACCGGGCCCGCGAACTCCTCGAGGACTCCGACCTGTCCATGGCCGCCGTGGCCCGCCGATCCGGCCTCGGCACCCCCGCCAACCTGCGCACCCTCTTCAAACGCCGCCTCGGCGTACCCCCCAGCGCCTACCGCGCCACCTTCGACACGGCCTAGCACCGCCGGCCCGGCAGCAGCGTGGGGGTGCGTTCGATCGCGACCACGGCGGCGTCGTCCACGAGCCGGCCGCCGACGTACGCCGGCAGGTCGTGCCGGAGGTGGTCGAGCAGGCCCTCGGGGCCGAGGTCGCTCCACCCCGCGACACGTTCGGTCAGGGGATAGAACGTACCGTCGGGCGCCCGCGCCTCGATCACTCCGTCGGTGTACAACACCAGGATGTCCCGGGCGTGGAGCGTGAAGGTGTCGACCACGTAGTCGGCGGCGTCGATGCCCTGACACAGGCCCAGCGGGGGTGCGGGCCGCCGCGCGTCGAGGGTGTGCACCCGGCCGTCGCGCAGGAGCAGCGGGGGCGGGTGTCCGAAGGTGGTCAGCGCGCCCACGCCGTCGTGCTCGCGCAGATCCGCGACGATGCCGGTGATGAAACGCTCGTCCGCGTCCGTGTCGGTCGGGGACAACTCGGCCAGGTAGCGGCAGATGCTCTCCTCCAGCGCGGCGGCCAGCTCGGGCAGCGCGGCGAACCGGTGGGCGCCCTCACGGAACGCGCCGAGCAGTTGCGCGGCGTCGCCGATGGCGGCAAGGCCCTTGCCGCGGACGTCGCCGATGATCAGGCGGATCCCGACGTCGGTGCGGGCGAGCGCGTACAGGTCACCGCCGATCTGCGCCTCGTCGTCGGCGGCCAGATAGAACGACGCGATCCGCAACGAGCCGACCCGACGCGGCAGCGGCCGAAGCAGGACCCGCTGTGCGGCCTCGGCGACCGAACGGAGCCGGACCACCTCGCGTCGGCGCTGTTCGCGGCGCAGACACAGGTACCACACCAGTACGGAGATCATGGCGACGGCGATGACCTGCATGAGGTGGTTTCGGGTGACCAGGCCCCCGCGCAGCGTGGCGATGAGCATTTGGGCGCCGACGGCGACGGCCCCGATCCCGGCGGTCAGCCGCGGCCCGGCGAACGAGGCGGCCAGCGCGGGCGCCACGACCAGGAGCGGGCCGAGGTGCACGTCGGGTGAGGAGATCAGGTCCACGACCGTGATCACCACGATCAGTACGACGGTGAGTACCGGCAGTGCATGGGCCGTTTGCCATGGATGCCGGAACTCCGCGAGACGCCGTCGGAGTACCACGTGTCCGAGTGTGCCCCTCCCGCGACAGCCTCGCGCGACCGAGCCCCGCCGCGCCGGGATCGGCGGCACATCGCGTGACGATCGATCACCGTCGGGCAGGCAGGGTCGCCGGACGGTCGGATTACGGCATTCGTGGCATGCCGTGCTCCGGTACGGCGCGTTTGCCTTCGAGTCGGTCGTCCCCCGTGTTGGACTCGGCGGCGTGGCGAGGCGGTGGGCGCGCGGACATACGCGCGCACGGCGTCGGTCGCGATCGGCATCGGCGGCAGTCGTGGACAGGAGCGGTGATGGCACGCGGCACGCACATCGAGGATCAGGAGCACGGCCGGCGCTGTCCGCTGGGCGCGGCGTCGGCGCACGCGTGCGGCGGCCCGACCGACGAGCGCGGCGTGCCGATGCTGGGCCGCTCGCCGGCCGTCGGCGACGAGGACGGTCCGCCCGGGTGCGGGGTACATCTGGGCGAGGCGCTGGTGATGCGCGATCCTGACCTGTGGATCGGCGTACTCTTCGACGCGCCCACCGACCGGGCCGCCGACTTCGACGGTGACGCCGGGGCGGTCGCGGAGTTCGCCGAACATCTCGCCCTCGACGTGGCCGACCAGCGGGTCGACGAACTCGACGACCACGACGGCTTCGTCGCCCGCCCGGTGACCGCGGACGAACTCGCCAGGGCGGTCGAGTACGCCCTCGGCGCCATCGGTGTCGCGTAGTCGTCGCTCCGTAGTCGCGCAGTATTCGCGTCGGCGTCGCTCCGTAGTGGCGCGGTAGTCGCGCAGTCACCGAAACCCGCACGGTAACCGACCCGCCACACCCCGTCGGAGCAACGAGCGGACGCGACCCCGCCCCACCGCCCCGGACCCGCGCAAGCCCCACCCACCGCCGTCACCGGCCCCTCCCGGGCCCTTTCGTGTCGACTGGCGATGCTCCGGACCAACCGCGAAGCTGGAAATCGGACCGGCACTCGCCATTCGGGTGCCGTCCGGTGCGACCGCCGAGCCGCGCACCAGTCACCGCCCGGTTCCGGTCGCGCAAGACCACCGCGGCATTCCAGACCCGGCCGGCCGTCTCCCGTTCGGCCCGGATCCGAAACAGCCCACCCGTCCGTGCGCCGGTTCGTTGCCGGGCGCGCCCGGATGGCCGAAGGACTTCCGATGGCAGGTTCCCGCTTCATACTCCGGCAGCCCGAATCCCCCGCCCGGCCCGCAACCCGGTCCGCCTCCGGGGAAGCACCCTCCGCCGTCGTGACGCCGACCCCGACGATCGGCGTCGAGGAGGAATTCCTGCTCGTCGACGCCCGCACCGGCGCGCCCGCCCCACGCGCCGAACTCGTCCTGGCCAAGGTCGCCGACGCGGACACCACACGTCTGGAAGCCACCCGCTACCAGGTGGAGTCGGCCAGTCCCGTCGCACATACCGCAGACGAACTACGCGCCCACCTCGTGCGATCGCGGCGCGACTGCACGGAGGCGGCGGCCGTGTTCGACTGTCGCCTCGTCGCCGGCGCCACCCCCGTCATCGCACCTGCTCCCGGACCGCTGCTCATCGACGCCCCGAGGCGGCACGACCAGTCGGCCCGATACGGCGACCTGACCGACACGTTCGTCAACTGCGGCTGCCACATCCACGTCGGCACCCTCGACCCGGAGACCGCCGTACAGGTGACCTGCCGGCTCCGCCCCTGGCTGCCCACCCTGATCGCGCTCGGCGCCAACTCGCCGTTCCGCGACGAACACGACACCGGGCACGCCAGTTGGCGCAGCATTGTCAACACCATGTGGCCCTGCTCCGGCATTCCGCCCCGACTGACCTCGGTAAGCGCCTATGAGCACGCCGTCGCCGGCCTGATCGCCACCGGTGCCATCAAGGATCGCAAGATGATCTATTGGGACGCACGCCCGTCGGCGTCCTGGCCGACGGTGGAGGTCCGGGCGCCGGACGTGGCGACCACGGTCGACGAGGCGGTGCTGCTCGCCGTCCTGGTGCGCGCGTTGGTCGCCGACGCGCTGACCGCGATCCGCGCGGGCGAACCCGCTCCGGACATCCCGGCGGAGGTGCTGGTCGCGGCCCGCTGGCGCGCGGCCCGCGACGGCCTCGAAGGCATGGCCGTACATCCGGAGAGCGGGGAACTCGTCCCGGCGAACACGATGGTCGACGCGCTGATCGAGCGGGTACGCGACCACCTGGACGCGGCGGGCGACCTCCCCCACGTCGCCCGAACCCTCGCCGGCCTGCGCCGCGACGGTTGCGGGGCACGGCGCCAACGCCTGGTCTTCGAACGCCGACACCGATACACCGACGTGGTCCGCTACCTCGCGGACGCCACCGAGCAACAGGGCGAGTAGCCCCCGAGGCCCCCGTCGGCGGCCCGCGCACACGCATGCGGCGCCCACTCTCCTCCGCCCAGCCATGAATCCGTGAACCCTGACATCTCCGGGAGTTCGTCATGTCGTCGATGCCCACAACCATGCCCGCCGCCGAACGTTTCCGGGCTCTGGGACCGCATCACCTGGACGAGATCGCGGACCGCTACGGTCTGTCCGACGACATCCGCGAGACCATCCGCGCGGTCGCGTGCGTACTGCCGTTCCGGGTCAACGAGTACGTCCTGTCCAACCTCGTCGACTGGGACGACATCCCCGACGATCCGATCTTCCGGCTGGTCTTCCCGCAACGCGGCATGCTCGACCCGGCCGACGAACGCCGACTGGCCGAACTGGCCCGCGCGCCGGGGGACAGGGCCGAACTGCGCTCCCTGGTACGGCACATCCGCGACGGCCTCAATCCGCATCCGTCCGGACAGCGGCAACTCAACGTGCCGCGCGTGGGCGAGGCCGAGGTGCGGGGGTTGCAGCACAAGTACCGGCAGACGGTGCTCCACTTCCCCGGGCAGGGCCAGACCTGCCACGCCTACTGCACGTACTGCTTCCGCTGGGCGCAGTTCGTCGGCGACCCCGACCTGCGCTTCGCGGCGCCGACTCCCGACGGGCTCCTGGCCTACCTGGCGGTGCATCCGGAGGTCGAGGACGTCCTGGTCACCGGGGGCGATCCGTTGGTGATGTCCACCGAACGGCTGCGCGCACACCTGGAACCGATCCTGGGCGTCGAGACGGTGCGCACCATCCGCATCGGCACCAAGTCGCCCGCCTACTGGCCGCATCGGTTCGTCACCGACCACGACGCCGACGACCTGCTGCGCCTGTTCGAGGAGGTCGTCGCCTCCGGGCGCAACATCGCCGTGATGGCGCACTTCAGCCATCCCCGCGAGTTGGAGACCGAGCTCGCCCGCCGGGCCCTCGCGCGCATTCGCGGTACCGGCGCGCTCGTGTACTGCCAGGCTCCGCTGATCGCGCACGTCAACGACGACGCTGCGGTGTGGGCTCGGCTGTGGCGGGCCGAACTGGCCTGCGGGGCGGTCCCGTACTACATGTTCGTCGAGCGCGACACCGGCCCGCACGAGTACTTCGCGGTACCGCTGGCCCGGGCCGCGGAGATCTTCCGCGGCGCCTATCGCACGCTGCCCGGCCTGGCCCGCACGGTCCGCGGGCCGGTGATGTCGGCGACGCCGGGCAAGGTGCTCGTCGACGGCGTCGAGGACGACGGCAACGGCCGCTACTTCCGGTTGCGGATGCTCCAGGCACGGGAACCGGCCCTGGTCGCCCGCCCGTTCCGGGCACGCTACGACGCCGGCGCCACCTGGCTGGACGACCTTGTACTCGCCCCGGACACCCCCGCCGACATCGCGGCGGCGGTGGGCACATCCGGCCGCAGCGACATGAGCGGCACAAGCGCCCCGGGCTCCCCGCAGGGGCTCGCCGGCCGGGCGCGGCGGCGGAGCAGGTACGACCTTCGGCCGGCGGAGGCGATGCGGCGATGACCACCTGGTGCACCTCGCCCAATCTGGCGCTCAACGAGGTCGTGGATCGCCGCCGGGCCGCGGGGGTGCCGATCGTGCACCTCGGGTTCGGCGAGTCCCGGCTGCCCGTCTTCGCCCCGCTCCTCGACCGGTTGCGGACCGGGGCGCCGACCAACGCGTACGGCCCGGTGGCCGGTGATCTCGCGGTCCGCGCCGCGGTGGCGGGATACTTCGCCCGACGCCGGCTGCCCACCGATCCGGAACAGGTCGTACTGGCACCGGGCAGCAAACCGCTGCTGATGGCGATCCAACATGTCGTCCCGGGCGACGTGTTGTTGCCCCGGCCGTGTTGGAACTCCTACGCGCCACAGGTCCGATTGGCCGGCAAGACGCCGATCGGGGTGCCGATTCCCCGCGACTACGGAGGAGTTCCCGATCCGGACGTTTTGCGGGCGCGGATCCGCGCCGCCCGGGCCGACGGGCTCGACCCGCGCATCGTGGTGTTCACCCTGCCGGACAATCCGACCGGGACGCTCGCACCGCCGGACGTGGTGCGCCGGCTCTGCACGATCGCCGAGGCGGAGGACCTGTTGGTCGTCTCGGACGAGATCTACCGCGACGTCGTGCACGATCCGAAGGCCACCGAACTGCTCGGTCCGGCGGAGGTGGTCCCGGAACGCACCGTGGTGACCACGGGGTTGTCCAAGAGCCTGGCGCTGGGCGGTTGGCGGATCGGCGCGGCGCGTTTCCCGGCGGGTGTGCGAGGTGCCGGTATCCGGGCCGAAGTGGTCGCGGTGGCCAGCGAGTTGTGGTCGACCCTGGCCCGCCCCATGCAGGAGGTCGCGCGGTACGTGTACGAGGAGCCTCCGGAGATCCGCGAGCGCCTGGCCGCGAGTGCCCGGCTGCACGGAGCCGTGGCCCGGGCGGTGTACATGCTCGCGGTCGCGGCGGGCGCCGAGTGTCGGCCGCCGACGGGCGCGTTCTACGTCTACCCGGACTTCGAGCCGCTGCGCGGTCCGCTCGGCGCGCTCGGCGTCACCGACTCGGCGTCCCTACAGCGCCGACTGCTGCACGAGTGCGGCATCGCGGTGTTGGCCGGCCACCTCCTGGGCGACGACCCGGACGCGCTGCGGTTCAAGGCCGCCACCAGCATGCTGTACGGCGACACGATCGCCGAGCAGGAGGCCGCGCTGGCGGATCCCGCCCCCACCGAACTGCCCCATGTCCGCGCCGGACTCGCCGCCATCGAGGCGGGTTTCGGCGCACTCGGCGGCTGAACACTCGGCGGCCGAGCCCGCTCCCCCGGGTCAGTCCGCCGGCCGCCCGTCGGTCAGCCGGTCGCCCAGCGTGCTCCGGTGGTAGAGCACCCGGCGGCCGGCGCGGCTGCGGGTCACCAGGCCCGTGGCGTGCAGGACGCGCAGGTGTTGGGACACCGCACTCGGCGTGACGTCCAGCCGATCGGCGATCTCGACGCCGGCCATCGGCTCGGCCAGGAGGACGAGCAGTTCGGCCTTGGCGGCGCCGACGAGGGAGACCAGGGCGCCGGCGTCGGGGACGGGCTCCCGGATCCACAAGGTGGCCACGCCGCGACTGGGATACATCAGCATCGGCGGCTCCTTCGCACTGAGCGGCGGCGCGGGTTTGTGCGCGAACACCGAAGGTACGAGGAGCAGTCCTCGACCGGCCGCCGCCACGTGGTGCCGGCCGATCATCTTGTCGATGTACAACACGCCGTTGTCCCAGCGCAGGTTCGGGTGCATGTCGGCGAACAACGACCGTGCGCCGCCCAGGGCCAGTTGCCGGGCGCGGTAGGTCATGTCGGCTTCGAGCAGGAGCCGCATCCGCGGCCACGTCGGCCGGATGGCGATCTCCCAGTAGCGCCGCAGCAGTTCGCAGATGCGATCGCGCAGCGCGGCAACCGCTCGGTCGTCCCCGGCCACCTCGCGCAGCGGGGCGGGGACCGGGTCCGGGGCGTGTGTGTCGATCAGGTCGCGGCGGACCAGGTCCGGGGAGGTGCTCCGGACGGCGGCCAGTTCCTCGGCGAAACTCGGCGCGAAGGCGGCGGGTCGCGGGGTCAGGTAGTCGGGGAGGGTGCGCCGGACCGCGACCAGGGACAGCAGCAGGTCGGTGTCGAGCCCGTCCAGTCGATCGACCACCGACCTGCGCCACGGCAGCAACAACGCGGACAATCCCGGCTCACGCAACACCCGCAGGCTGCATACGGTTTCGTGCAGCGGGGAGAGGGCGAACCGCGTGTCGGCCAGGTCCTCGACGCCGAGTTCGTAGCTGATCATCAAGCTCCACGCTACATCCATTGGCGCCGGCGCGGCGGTGCCGTGGACTACCGGGCATGACAGACACGGGCAACGATGCCTCGAACGGGCCCCGGAGCGGAGTCCGCCTCCCGCCGGAGCCCGCTGCTCCCGCGCGGCCCGACGGGCCGGGAATGCCCCGTCGGCTGGTCCTGATCCTGGCGCTGACCTGCGCGGTCGGCGTGGGCAACATCTACTTCCCGCAGGCGATCGTCCCGCTGATCGCCGCCGGCCTGCACGAATCGCCCGATGCCGGCGCCCTGGTGGTGACCGCGACGCAGATCGGCTACACGCTCGGGATCTTCCTGCTCGTACCGCTCGGCGACCGCCTCCCGAACCGCGCGTTCCTGGTCACCCTGCTCTCCGTCACCGCCGCCGGACTACTGCTGGCGGGCTGCGCGCCCGGACTGAGTGTGCTCGTCGCCGCCGGGGTCGTGATCGGCGCCACCACCGTGGCCGCGCAGATCGTCGGCCCGCTGGCGGCCGGACTGGTCGCCGCCGAACATCGCGCCACGATGATGGGCACCCTGCTCAGCGGCTCGATCGGCGGCATGCTGCTCGCCCGCACGTTCAGCGGCGCACTCGGCGAGGGGCTGGGCTGGCGCACCCCGTACCTGGTGGCGGCGGCCGTGGTCGCGCTGCTCGCCGCCGCGCTCGCCCGGGCCCTGCCCGAGACCGAACCCACCTCGCGCCAGGCGTACCCCGCACTGCTCGCCGAGCCGCTGCGGCTGCTTCGGGCCGAGCCGGAACTGCGCCGCTCCTGCCTGTACCAGGCGACCGTCTTCGCCGGGTTCTCCGCCGTGTGGACCTGCCTGACGCTCCTGCTCACCGGTCCCGCCTACCACCTGGGCGCCCAAGCGGTGGGGCTGCTCGCCCTGGTCGGCGCGGCGACCATGGTCTGCACCCCACTCGCCGGGCGCCTGGTGGATCGGCGCGGGTCGGATCCGGTCACCCTGATCTGCCTGCTCGGCGTGCTCGTCTCCGCCGCCGTCCTGGTCCCGGGCGGCCGGGGCGGCGCCTGGGGTCTGGCCGCCCTGGTCGCCGGCACGCTGCTGCTCGACGTGGCGATGCAGTGCGGGATGGTCGCCAACCAGGCCCGGGTGTTCGCGCTGCGCCCCGACGCCCGGAGCCGACTCAACACGGCCTACATGACGTGCGCCTACCTCGGCGGCAGCGCCGGTTCCTGGCTCGGCGTCCGGGTGTACGGCCGGGCCGGCTGGCGGGCGGTGTGTGCCCTGGTGGCGCTCCTCGCCGCCGTCGCACTGGCCCGCCACTGCGTGGCGCTGTACCGCCGTCGCCCGGCCGCGGCCGACCGCCGGTCGCTCACCAGGTGACCGGCAACTCGGCGACCCCGTACACCGCCGACGAGGCCCGCAGCCGCACCCGCTCCGGCGGTACGGCGCAGCTCAGGGTGGGAAATCGGCGCAGCAGCGCGGGGATGGCGATGCCCAGTTGCATGCGGGCGAGTTGGGCGCCCAGACAGTGGTGGGTGCCGTGTCCGAAGGCGAGGTGTGGGGTGGGCCGGCGGTCGGGGTCGAAGCGGTCCGGTCGGTCGTGCACGGCCTCGTCCCGGTTCGCGGATGCCAGCGAGACCACGACGTGGTCGCCGGCGGCGATCGTATGGTCCCCGATCACCACGTCCGTCAGGGCCGTTCGGGGCAGGCCGTAGGGAATGACGCTGAGATATCGCAGCAGTTCCTCCATCGCGTCCGCGATGGAGGTCGGGTCCTCGGTGTCGCGCAGTCGGTCGGCCGCCTCGGGTTCGTGCAGGAGCAGGAAGGTGCCCAGGCCCAGCATCGCGGCCACGGTTTCGTGTCCGGCCTCCAGCAAGTGGTTGGCCAGGCCGATGAGTTCGGCGTCGGTGAGGGTGTCGGCGTGGTCCCGGACGAGGCTGCCGAGCAGTCCGTCGCCCGGCCGCTTGCGCTCCCGGGCGACGAGGTCGGCCATGTACGCGTGCGCCTCGGCCGCCGCCGCGGCCACCTGCTCGGTGGGGCGGGCGAAGTCGAGCAGGGTGGTGGTGCGACGTTGGAACCCCTCCCGGTCGGCGTAGGGCACGCCGAGCAATGCGCAGATCGCCAGGGACGGGACGGGGAGCGTGAAGTGGGCGACGAGGTCCACCGGAGGTCGCATACGTTCCAGGGCGTCCAGGGCGTCGGACACGGTGCGTTCGAGGTCCGCGCGCATCCCGCGTATTCGGCTCGGGGTGAACGCGTCGACGAGCAGTCGGCGGACCCGGGTGTGTTCGGGCGGGTCGAGGCGCAGCAGGTTTCCCACCCGTCGGGCCTCGAGGTCCGGGCCGGCCGGACGCAGCAGGTCGGGCGTGCGGGCGGTACCGAACCGACGGTCGACCAGGACGCGGCGCACGTCCCGGTCCCGGCTGACCAACCACAGTGCGCTGCCGTCGGGTAACGACACTTTGCGCAGCGGCTCTTCGGCACGCAGTCGGTGGAAGGCGTCGGGTGGGTCGAAGGGGCGTCCCTCGGGGCGGACGCTGGGCAGGGGGATTGCACTGGTCCCGGACACGGGGCACCTCGCAGGCGATCGTCGGACGGTGACGGTGACTTGGTGCGTACCCTCGCCGGGGCGCGTAGCGACCGGGTCGGGGACGGTCTGCTCGGGGCACCGGGCGAGGGCGTCCCGATGTTTCCCCGACTCGGGACCGGCTACGCGCCGAGTCGGGGCGACGTGGGGTGGGTTCAGTGGGAGCCGGACGCGAGCACCCGGTCCCGATCGGGCGCCAGAGTGGGGTAGTCGATGTAGCCTTCCTCCTCGCCCGTGTACATCAGGTACGCGTCGCGAATCGGGTTGAGTGGGGCGCCGGTGCGGCGGCGGTCGACCAGGGGCGGGTGGATGGCCTCGGTGTCACCCTCGGCCAGGCGTACGAACGCGGCGGCGCCCTGGACCCGAACGCGGCCGCGCACATCGCCCGAACGACACCCTCCCCCGCGTGACGAAGGTCGGTGACACCTCGACGCCCGTGCTCACCCGAGGAGTTCGGTGAGGCGGGCCGCCTGTCGCTCGGCGGTCCCCGGCGGATTCCTGGGGTGTTCCGGATCCTCCATCGACAGCAGGAACAACCAGACGAGGGCGAGCAGGCGTCGGCAGTCCGGCACGCGCGCGGCCTCCGCCGGGGTGAGGTCGATCCGTTCGAGCAGTCGGCGCACGTCCAGGGACGAGTCCACCCAGCTCGATACGTGTTCGGTGATCTCCGCGAGTTCGAAGGCCCGATCGCTGCGCCCGGACTCCTCGAAGTCCACGACCCGGATCCGCGCCTGCGTCCCGCGCATTCCGTCGTCCGGGCAGGCCCCGGAATCCTCCAGGTAGTTGGCGAGATTTCCGTCCCCGGGACCGAAGACGGCAGGCACATGCCCGCGACCGAGGGCCCGGCGACCACCACCTCGATTCAGCCAGTGCACGCCCGCCGTGAGGGCCCGGCCGACCGGGGGTGTGGTGTCGAGCCGCCACCCCGCCCACTCGTCGATCCGGGCGATGATCGGGGCCTGCTGCCCCGGCCGGACCGCGAGTTCGCGGACGACCTCGTCCGGCACGGCCGCGTACAGCGTGTTCAACGTCGTGGCCAACGCGTCGACACGCTCGTCCCGCACGCTCGTGCCGCGCAGCGCGACCCCCGGCAGCCGGGACATCACCACGACCGGGCACGACGGTCGAGGATCCCGGCTCACCGGGCGCGGTGCCAGGTCGGGCGCGAAGCGGTGCAGCAGGGTCAGCGCGGTCCATTCCCGCCGGTGGTTGTCGTGCGCTCCGGCGCGAAACGTCTTGACCACCGTGTCGGGTCGGAATTCGAGGGCGTGGGTGCTCCACGGGCCGTTGGTCGTCATCCGGCCCAATCCTGCCGGACGGGCGCGTCTGCCACGTGGGCCCGACGCGGCCCGCCCGCAGCCCGCAGCCCGCAGGTCAGGCGAGGCGCCCGCCCCCGTCGACATGCAGAACCGTGCCGGTCACGTACGGGCTGGTGAGCGCGAACAGGACTGCCCGCACCACGTCGTCGGGCGTGCCGACCCGGCGGGCCGGGTTGCGCTCGGCGACCTGACGCAGGAACGCCTCCTTGTCGGCGCCCATGCCGTCCCAGGCGCCGGAGTCGACGATGCCGGGCGAGACGGCGTTGACCCGCAGCGGGGCGAGTTCCACCGCGAGCGCCTGGACCAGGAAGGCCAGTGCGCCGTTGGTGGTGGCCATCACCACCCGCCCGGGCGCGGGCCGCCACGCGGCCACACCGGAGAAGAAGGTGAACGAGCCACCCTCGCGCATCCGGCCGGCCAGGTGCTTGGCGAGCAACATCGGCCCGATCACCTTGGCCGCGAACGCGCGCTCCACGGAAGCGAGTTCGAGGTCGGCGACCGGACCGTTCGCGGGCATCGCCGCGGTCGAGACCAGGTCGTCGAAGCTCCCGACCTCGGCGGCGAACGCGTCGATCGAGTCCTCGTCGGCGAGGTCGAGAGCCAGGACCGTGGCCGACCCGGGCAGTGTGTCCGCCGTCTCCCGCAGCCGGGCCGGGTCCGGACCGGCGAGGATTGTTTCGGCCCCGGCGGCCGACACCTGCGCGGCCAGGGCCCGGCCCATGCCGGATCCGGCCCCGACGACGACGATCCGCCGCCCTTCGAGGCTCGGGGCGGGGATGTGCGCGGCGGTCCGGGAGAGGTCGGGCGTGACAGACATGGGTGGCACCTTCGTTGCTCATGCCGTATTTCGGGTGCATACGGCCGTGTATCTCGACTCTGCGGCACATCACACCCATACGTCCAAGGCATACTTTCTATCTCTGCCATAAACTGCGTCTATGGCAACGTTGCGGCAGTTGGAATACCTGGTGACCGTCGTCGACGCCGGGTCCTTCACCCGCGCCGCCGAGCTGCTGCACGTCTCCCAACCCGCGCTCTCGCACCAGGTCCAGGCCCTGGAGCGGGACAGCGGGGGCCCGCTCCTGGAACGGCTCCCCCGCGCGGTCCGGCCCACCCCGATGGGCCGCGCGATGTTGCCCCACGCCCGTGCCGCGCTCGCCGACGCCGCCCGGGCCCGCTCGGCCGCCCGCCGCGTGGCCGGTCTGGAGACCGGCGAACTACACCTCGCCTCGGTGTACTCGGTCAGCCTCGGCGTGCTCCCACCCGTCCTGCACCGGTGGCGCCGCACCCACCCCGAGATCCGGGTGAGCCTGGTGGACCACCGGCACGCCGGCGAACTGCACGAGACGATGACCGCCGGACGCGCCGACCTCGCCGTCGGCCCGCCCCCACCGCGCTGGGAGGGACCGCTGCGCGACCTGGGCGTCGAGGAGTTCGTCGTGGTGGTCCCGGCCGACGATCCGGCCGCCGCCGACGGCGCGACGCGGGTCCGGATCGACACGCTGGCCGAGCGCAGTTGGGTGCACTACGCCGCGGGAAACGGCCTGGCCGACGTGCTGGATCGTGCCTGCGCCGCCGCCGGGTTCCGGCCGAACACCGCCGTACGTACCGAACAGACCGCCGCCGCGCCCCTGCTCGCCGCGGCCGGTCTCGGTCCCACCCTGGTGCCCGCGAACGTCATCCCGCCGCACTTCCCCGGCCGACTGCTGCGCCCCGACCCACCCGTGCGCCGTGCGCTCGCCGCGTACACCCGCCCCCGGCCGGATCCGTTGACCACCGCGTTTCTCGACACGCTCACCGAGCACGCCCGCGTGCTGCCGGCGCACGTACGCGCCCGACTCGGCCCCGACCCGGACGGGGCCTGACGCCCGACGACCGCCGACCGACCCCGCCGACCGACGTTCGGCCTCCTCGATCCAACAGCACGAAAGCATCATTCGTAGGGGAAACCGGGCTTTCCCACACACGACGCACTCCGACGCGCGATCATGTCGGCATCCCGGGTGTGGGTGTTCCCGCACACCGGGCACGTCGAGCGAAGGAGTCGCCTGATGGCGTCGTCGGTGGAGGAACTGCGCGTGGCGCTGGAACGGGAGGCCGATGAACTGGCCCAGCGTCGCGAGGAGTTGGAAACGGAACTGGCCGAGGTGGAGCGACAACTCGAGGCCCGCCGCAACGCGGTCGCACACCTGACGGTGATCCGCCCCCTCGTCGCGTCCGTACCGCAGCCCCGCAGGGAGCAGAAGTCCGCGCCGCCCGCCACCGCTGCGGACCCGGAACCCGCGGCCAAGGCCGCAGCCAAGCCCGCGGCCGAGACCAAGCGCACCACCCCCGCGCCGCGCCGTCGCAAGGCCGCGCCCCGCCCCAAGGCCGCCGCCCCGGCACCGGCCGGCCCGCGCCGGAAGGTCGCCCGCGCCCCGAAGGCCGCCGCCCCCGCGCCGGCCGCCGAACGTCGGGTCCGTACCCACCTGCGCGACGAGATCGCCACACTGCTGAGCGCGAGCGAGCAGCCGATGAACGTCCGCCGACTCACCGAAGCCCTGGGCGAGGAGCCCACGAAGAGCCGCCTGGAGAGCGTCCGCACCTCCGCCGAGGGCCTGGTCAAGGCGGGCCGCGCCGGCAAGGCCGGCCGCGGCCTGTTCACCGCCGCCGGCTGACCGGACCACCCGCGCCCACGACACCGCCCGCGCGCCCCCACCGGCCAGGAAGCCGGCCCCGATCGGCGGCCCGTACCGCCTGCGCCGGGCGGGAGTTCGGGAGGCCGCGGTGGCCCGCCGCACGCACCCGCGGCGCCGGTCCGCCGCCGCAACTGCGGCCGGCTGTCCGGGTATCCGCCCCGACCCACCCCACCCGAAAACGCGCCGGCAGCGCGGCACGAGCCCCTCGGGGCGGTGTGCCGCGCTGCCGCGTACGCCGGGGGTCAGCCCTCGGCCGGGAGGTCGTACACGTTCTCCGGGGTGATGACGGAGGTGATCGCCTTGGCGAACAGCGTGCTGGGCTCGTTGCCGTCGTGCAGGATGTCGGTGTTGAGCAGGATGACCATCGTGGCGTCCTGCTCCGGCAGATACATCGTCACGCTCTCGTAGCCCGGCAGCGAGCCGTTGTGCCCGACCCAGCCGCGGACGCGGAACAGGCCGAGCCCGTAGCCGGCGTCGTCGAAGCCGGGCACGGGCACGAACTTCTCCCGCTGCTCCTGCACGGCCGGGGAGAGCAGCGTCCCGGTGGCCACCACCTTCGCCCAGCGACGCAGGTCGTGCAGGTCGGAGATCATCGCGCCGGCCGCCCACCCCCAACTCGGGTTCCAGTCCGTCGTGTCGGCGACCTCGCCGGTCAATGTCTGGTTGGTGTACCCGTGCGCGTGCGGCGCCGGGAACTCGGCGCCGCGCGGGAACAGGGTGTGCCGCAGGTGCGCCGGTCCGGTGACCCGCCGGTGGATGAACTCGGCCAGCGGCATCCGGCCCAGCTTCTCCACGACCAGGCCCAGCAGGACGGTGTTGGTGTTGGAGTACTGGAACGCGCTGCCCGGCGCGAAGACGTTCGGGTGCCGGAAGGCGTAGTCCAACAACTCCTGCGGGGTGAACGGACGGCTCGGGTCACTCAGGAACGCCTGCACGAAGTCCGGATCGGCGGTGTAGCTGAACAGGCCGCTGCGCATCTCCGCCAGTTGGCGGATGGTGATGTGGTCGCCGTCGGGCACCCCATCGATGTACGCGGAGATCGGGTCGTCCAGCCGGAGCCGCCCCTCGTCGACCAGTTCCAGGAGGGCGGTGACGGTGAACGTCTTGGTCTCGCTGCCGATCCGCATGTAGAGATCGGGCGTCATCGGCGCACCGGTGGCGGTGTCGGCCACCCCGGTCGATCGCACGTAACTGCCCCGACCGGGAAACCACAGACCGACCGTCACCCCCGGCACGCCGGTCTCCCGACGGGTCTGCGCGATCACCTCGTCGAGACGGGCCACAATCGCGGGATCCAGGCCGTGCGACGCATGGTCGCCGGGATCCGAGGCGTCGACGCGCGGATCGCCGGCGACGACGATCGTCGGTGGCGCGGCCTGCGCCAGGGGGCCGGCCAGGGTGAGCGGAACGAGGGCGGAAAGCGCGAACAGGGCGGCGGCGAGGCGGCAGCCGGAGGCACGGCGCATGGCGATATGTCTCTTCCGGGGATGAGGGGACCGGACAGCGGAGGGGACCCGCTCGGCCAAGGTGATCACCCTTGCGCGCACCGGACCGCGCGCCGACCGACACCGCCCGGCGATTCCACCCGTACGGCCGCCGGCGCCGCGCCCCGGACGGCCGACATCGCGCCGGGGCGCCGACATCGGTGGCCGACCGGCGCCGCCCCTCGGCCCCGATCGGGCGCCCGATAGCCTGAGGCGCACGCTTCCCGGCCGTCGGGCGTCCCGCTCCACGGACGTCGTCGCCGATTCGGCTTCGGTCCGGGAGCGGCCGTGTCGGGACCCGAGACACGTGCCGGTCGCGGTCGTCCCGCGGTCGGCACACGGCCCGACACGACCGGCTCGCATCCCCTACCAACTCGGAGGTTTCCATGTCACAGACGGTCAACTTCAAGGGCAACCCGGTCGCCGTCGCCGGTCGCCTCCCGCAGCCCGGCGACAGCGCGCCCGACTTCACCCTGGTGGCCAAGGACCTGTCCGACGTGTCGCTGGAGAACTACGCCGGCAAGCGGAAGGTGCTCAACATCTTCCCGAGCATCGACACCGGCACCTGCGCCGCGTCGGTGCGCCGGTTCAATGCGTCGGCCGCCGACCTGACGAACGCCGTCGTCCTGTGCATATCGGCCGACCTGCCGTTCGCCCAGGGCCGTTTCTGCGGTGCGGAGGGCCTGGACAACGTGGTGACGCTGTCCACCATGCGGGGCCGCGAGTTCCTGGAGAACTACGGTGTCGCGCTCACCGAGGGCCCGCTGGCGGGCGTCGCCACGCGCGCCGTCGTCGTACTGGACGAGAACAACGTGGTCGTGCACTCCGAACTGGTCGCCGAGATCGCCGAGGAGCCCGACTACGAGAAGGCGCTCACCGCCCTGAAGTAGGACGTGTCGCGGCGGGCCGATCGCATGGCGCATCCGTACGATCGGCACCCGCCGCCGCGACGCAGGACCGGATCGAGCCGACGACCTCGGCCGATCCGGTCTCCGGTGTCGGAACATCCATTTCACGCGGAGATCCCCGCATCGGCCGCGAATGGTTGATCTTGGCGCGGCACCCGATGCTAGGTTTTCACCGATTGTCAGCCGGTACGACACCATCCGGCGGGTTCCTCAGGCCGGACGCCCGGATCGCCGGAGAGCATCGGTGCCGTACCGTGCCACGTCGTACCGCGCGTCGGCCGTGATTCGAAACGAGTCCCCGATGTTCGAACACGACGCACCGGACACGCCACGCGCCGCCACCCGCAGCCGCCGCCGGCCGTGGCGCGCCCTCGCCGTGACCGCGTGTGCGGTGGCCGTCCTGGCGTCGTCGACCGCGTGCGGCGGAGGCGACGACAAGAAGGCCGCCGCCGCGCCGCCGCCGAGCGCCGGTCCGCAGACCCCCGGTTCGACGCCGCCCGCCGCCGGCGGCGCCACCCCCACGGCGTCCGCGTCCCAGTCGTCACTGCGGCCGTGTGTACCGGTCACCGCGACCGACAAGCCCACGCGCGGCACCCTCACCCGCGAGGACCTGCGCTTCGCGTCCCGCGACCCCAGGCCCGTCACCGGCGACGAGGTCTTCGGCCTCGCGCAACTGCCGTACAAGTACGCGGGTGGCATGCTGACCCGGACGTGCGTGAAGACCGTGGACGACTGCACCGCCGTGGCCTTCGGCAAGGCCGCCGAGCAGATCGCGCGATTGGGCTGCGAACGCGGCGTCGTCGCGCTCTACGTGGACAAGGCGAACAACGTCCAGACCACGGTCGGCGTGCTCCAGATGCCCACCGCCGTGGCCGCCGCCACCCTCGCGGTGGACGACCCCGACGGCTTTCGGGCGGTCACGCCGCCGACGGGGTCCGGCGCCGAGAGCTTCACGCCCGACGCCACCTTCAGCCGGGTCAACGAGTCGCTGTACCGCTACTACATCTACGAAATATCCGGCCGCGCGGACGGCAAGCAGCGCGAAGCCGGCGAGGCGGACCGCCACATCGCCGCCCAGAACGCCGTCTACCACCTCGTCGGCGACTCCCTGGACCGCCGCTCCGCCGGCGCCGCGTCGTAACCGACCCGCCCCGCTCGGGACGGCAACCGTCCCGAGCGGGGTACGGCACACATCCGGCGGTCGTGGGTATCGCATCCGCACGACCGGCGAGTGCTACCCCGCCACCATCGACAACGCCGACATGGGCTCTCCCGCCCAGATCCGCCGGGACGCCTCCTCCGGGTAGGCGGCGACCGTCTGCTCGGCGGCGAAGACCCGGGTCGCGCGCGACTTCGGCTCGTATGCGGGCCATCCCGGGTCGCCGTCCCTCGCGAAGGCCGTCCACGCGGCGCGCATGTGGGCGGACAGCGCCTCCGCCTCCTCGGTCGGACCGGCGCCGAACAGCAGGGCGGGTTGGCCCCGATCCAGGTTGCCGAACACGAGCGGGACGTCCAGGCCGTGACAGGCGCCGAGGACACCACCCATGCCCGGTGCGGACCAGGTCAGTTCGTACACGTGCGCCCGGCCGCCGCCGGCGATCCGCGCCTCGGCCAGGTGCAGGCTGGGCATTCGGAACAGCCGATCGGAGCGCACCAGTTCGTACAATTCCTCGGGACTCGCGTGCGGATACCCGGCGCGGTACCGGCGCGCGGCGTCGCGCTCCGGGCCGAACACCTCCAGGGCGGTCGCGGCCTGATCCTCCGTCACCTCGCCGAGCAGCCCGTCGAGCACGGTGAGCAGGCGCTGTTCGTCTCGTGTGTGGCCGACGAGGAGCGGTATATCCCGCCCGACGCCGTCGGCCAGGGCCCGCCACGGTGTGGCCGGGAGCGAATCGCCGTCGACGACCGGCGCGAACGGGGTCGCCCCGTGGGCGGCCCGCCCCCACCGCCCGGCCCAGCGGGTGATCCCGGCGGCCACCGCGTCCCCGGCCGCGGCCAATAACTCCGGCTCCACCTCGGACAGTTCGGCCGTCGTGGCGCGCAGCCCCAACTCGGCGGCACAACTCGCCGCGATGTCGGCGGCGAGCGCCGGCGTGAAGAACGTACCCTGCACGCTCTGCGCCACGGCCCGGCCGAACAACCCGGCCGCGCGCGGCATCGCCGACAACGCCGCGACCGACCCGCCGCCCGCCGACTGGCCGAAGACGGTGACCCGGTCCGGATCCCCGCCGAACGCCCGGATGTTGTCCCGTACCCACGTCAGCGCCGCGATCTGATCCAGCAGCCCCCGGTTGGCAGGCGCTCCCTCGATCAGCCCGAAACCCTCGAACCCCACGCGGTAGTTGAACGTCACCACCACGACGCCGCCGTCCCGCGCCAGGCGCGCGCCGTCGTACTCCGGCAGACCGGACATGCCGACCGTGTACGCGCCGCCCTGGATCCACACCATCACCGCAAGCCCCGCACCGGGACCCGGGTCGGGCGACCAGACGTTGACCGTCAGCCAGTCGTCGCCCACGGCGCCGCGCGCCGACTCGGCCATCCCGAGCGCGCCGCCCTGAGGCGGCGGCGGCCCGTATGCCAGGGCCGGTCGCACCCCGTCCCACCCGCGCACCGGCCGGGGCGCAGCGAACCGCAGCGCACCCACCGGCGGCTCGGCGAACGGGATGCCCCGGAACACCGCGACCCCCGCCTCCCGCCCGCCCCGCACCGCCCCGACCGCCGCCCGCACTTCGGGCTGCTCGACATCGGAGGACTCGGAGGGCTCGGACGGCTCGGATGCGCCAGGAATCATCACGACTGCCTTTCGGAGCGGGTCGGGTGCGCACGGCTTCGGCCCGAAGCACGGCGGAGAAGCCCGCGTCGCCCCGGACACCCCGGATCATCCCGCCGCACCGACCCACGCGCCGGCCATTTACCCCCGAGCCGCCCGGCCCGCGAAAAGCCGAAGCCGGGCGGCGGTACGGGACACCCCCTCCTCGCCCCGCACCGCCGCCCGGCTTCGGCCGGCCGTGGTCGCCTCTCGGCTAGCGCCGCTCCAGCATCGGCAGCCGCGATCGGGCCGAGTGCGCGGCGACCGTGTACCAGAGGTTGACCAGGTCCATCAACTGGTCCGGGCCGGTCGCCTCGCAGCGCACCGTGAGCAGGTCCACCCGCTCCGCGCCCGGGACCGCCGCCGCGAGCTCGGCGGCCAGCGGGATCTGGAAGCCGACCTCGAAGACGAACTTCTCCGGCAGCGCCAGCGGCTCCAGGACCGCGGCCTTCTCCACGGCCGCCGCCGCGCCGGCCCGGATCAGGTCCTGGGCGACGGTCGGGTGCAGGTTGTTCGCGGCGGTGAAGCCCTCGGCAGTCTTGACCGGGACGGTGATCACGCCGGGGAAGACCGCGGCGGTGGCGGCGCAGACCTCGTTGTCGCCGGTGACCAGTCCGATCGGGACGCCGTGCCGGGCCGCGAGGAGCGCGTTGACCTCGGCCTCGGTGACGGGCTTCCCGTTCAGCCGAACCGAGGTGAAGTCCGACGAGAAGGTGTGCGCGAGCACACCCGGCGCGCCGGCCGCCGCGTGGTAGCCGATGAACAGCGCGACACCGTGGTTCGCGCCGACGCCGTGCGCCATGCACTGGGCCTTCGGGCTCCCCAGGATCACCCGGGCGCGCGGGTCCAGATGCTGCACGATCAGGTTGTCCATCGTGCCGTGGCTGTCATTGATCAGGACGCTGTCCGCGCCCGCCGCGAAGGCACCCTCGATGGCCGCGTTGGCCTCGCCGGTCATGATCTCCTGCGCCCTGGTGTAGCCACCGCCGCCGCGCACGATCTGGTCGAGGGTGGCGATGCCCGCCACTCCTTCCATGTCGATCGAGATGTATACGTCCACGGAGTCTCCCGTTCGTCGCTCGTTGCCCGCCGCCCGGTGCCGGATGTCCGACGGGTACCGCCCGTCGGGTACCGCCCGTCGGCCGTCGCCCGTCCGGTGAGCATCACGCACGCCGGCCCGGACGGGCGTCGGCGATTCGAACAGGTTCGGATGGGGTTCTTTGTCCTCCCGGACGATTCGACCGCTGTGCACGCTGCCTAGCGTGAGCGCTCCCCGCGGCAGACCGCCGCCCTTCGAGGAGGTGCCCGACCCATGGGACGACCCACCCCGCCCGATGCCGCCACGCCGGCTTCCGACCGCTCGGACCACGCGGCCGCAGCGGGTTCGACCGCGCCCCTGCCGACCGCCGAAGACCTGCGGACGCGCCTCGCGGAGCTGGTCGAGAAGTCGGGGATCCCCGGGGCGAGCCTCGCGGTCCGGGTCGGCGATCGTACCGTCGCCACCGCGGTGGGCGTGCTCGACGTCGAGACGGAGTACCCGGCGACCACCGACTCGGTCTTCCAGATCGGCTCGATCACCAAGGTGTGGACCACGACCCTGGTGATGCAACTGGTCGACGAGGGCCTGATCGACCTCGACGTCCCGGTCCGTACCTACATCCCCGACCTGCGACTCGTCGACGAGGACGCCGCCGCACGGATGACGACCCGTCACCTCCTGTGCCACACCGCGGGTTTCGAGGGCGAACTGTTCGACGACCACGGCAACGGCGACGACTCCCTCGCCCGCCTGGTGGCCAGTCTGGCCACGGTCGGCGAGCAACTGTTCCCGCCCGGCGAGACGTTCTCGTACTCCAACGCCGGATTCGACCTGCTCGGCCGCATCGTCGAGGTGTGCACGGGAGTGACCTGGGAGCAGGCGCTGCGCGATCGCATCGTCGCCCCGCTCGGTCTGACGCATGTGGCCAACAACGCGACCGAGTCGATCCTGCTGCGCACCGCGATCGGACACATCGGCGGTCCCGACGGCACCAACGTCAAGGCGCCGGTGCACCACACCGACCGCAACGGCGCGCCCTCCGGCTCGGCGCTCGCCATGACCGCGACGGACCTGCTCGAATTCGCCGCCGCGCACATCCGGCTCGGGCAACTCCCCGACGGAAAGCGTCTGTTGTCCGAGGAGTCGGCGCGGGCGATGCGCGAGCCGCAGATCGAGATCGGCGGCGACGGCGCGTTCGGCGCGCGGCTGTGGGGCCTCGGCTGGATCCTCTACGACTGGTCCGGCGGCGAGGTCATCGGCCACGACGGCGGCACGATCGGCCAGGGCGCGATGTTGCGCGTGGTGCCGGAACGTGACGTCTCGATCGCCCTGTTGACCAACGGCGGTGCCCTGTACGGCGTGTACGACCTGATCTGCGAACTCCTCGAAACCCTCGCCGACGTGCGCCCGCCCGCCCCGGCGGTCCCGCCCGCCGAGCCGCCGGCCGTCGACACGAGCTACCTGGTCGGCAGTTACGCGTCGCCCGCGCAGCGGTTCGACATCGCCGAAACCGAGGACGGGCTGGTCGTCACCACGCAACTGCTCGGCCGGCTGGGCGCGCTGTTGGGCAACGACACGATGACCATGCGGGTGGTGCCGTCGAACGAGCGCATGCTGATCAGCACCGAGGCGGCGGGCGGACGGCACCAGCAGTTCCTCTTCCTCGGCGAGGGCGAGCGGGCCGAATTCCTGCACGTGGGCCGGGCGATGCGCCGCATCCCGGACGCCGGGGCCGAGTAGCCGCGGCCGGCTAAAGGTCGGCGAGGACCTTTTGGGCCTCGTCCACCGCCTCGGGGCCGGCCGGCAGCAGTGGCAGGCGCACGTTCGGGGTCGGGATACGGCCCTGGGCGTGCAGCACGCCCTTGATCACGGTGGGGTTCGGTTCGCGGAAGAGCGCGGCCGCCAGTCGGGCCAGGGCGTGCCCGAGCGGCCGGGCCCGGTCGAGGTCGCCGCGCCGCCAGGCGGCGGTCAGTTCGACAAAGCGGCCCGTGGCCACGTGCGCCGAGGCGAGTACGCCACCGGACGCGCCGAGCGCGAGCAGGGGCGACAGGAACGGGTCGTCGCCGACCAGGACCGCGAAGTCGGCCGGGAGGTCGCCGAGCAGGTCCATCGTCTCGCCGTCGATGCCGCCCTGCGCGAGCTTGACCCCGATCACGCCGGGAAGCCGGCCCAGCGCGCGCAGCGTGGCGGCGTCGAGGGGTCGGCCGGTGCGGTACGGGACGTGATACACGATCAGTGGCAGCGGAGCGGCCTTCGCCAGGTGGGTGAAGTGCGCCAGTACGCCGGCCTGCGAGGGGCGGCTGAAGTACGGCACCGGCACCAGCGCCGCCGCGGCCCCCGGCCGGTGCG
Source organism: Embleya sp. NPDC055664 (assembly GCF_053618075.1). Taxonomy (NCBI): domain Bacteria; kingdom Bacillati; phylum Actinomycetota; class Actinomycetes; order Kitasatosporales; family Streptomycetaceae; genus Embleya; species Embleya sp. NPDC055664. The sequence goes on along the minus strand of NZ_JBSHGZ010000020.1, from coordinate 86,567 downwards.
CGAGGTCGGCCAGCGCGCGGTCACTGGCCCGGGTGTCGTTGCCGCCGGCGCCGATCACCAGGACCGCGTCGCGCTCCGCGCAGACGCGGGCGCAGACGTCGATCACGGTGGTGCGCTCGTCGGGGTCGAGCGTGGCGGCCTCCGCGGTGGTGCCCAGGGCGACGAGGCCGGTCGCGCCCGCGTCCAGGACGGAGTGGGCCAGGTCCGCGAGCGCGTCCACCGCGACGCGGCCGTCGGCGGCGAAGGGGGTGACGAGCGGGACGAGGATTCCGGTCAGGGGTGTATGCCGTTGCCGAGCCTGCGGGGTCTGATGCGTTTGCCGAGTCATGAACACGAGGGTGACCCGCATCGATTATGCAGGTCCAGTTCACATTCGTGAAGCTGAGCGTAAGCTGAGCCGATGCTCGACGTCCGCCGCCTGCGCCTGCTGCGCGAACTGTCCCTGCGCGGCACGATCGCCGCCGTCGCCGAAGCCCTCGCGTTCACCCCCTCGGCGGTGTCCCAGCAACTCGCCACCCTCGAACGCGAGGCGGGCGTCCCGCTCCTCGAACGCACCGGGCGACGGGTCACCCTCACCCCGGCCGGGCATACCCTGGTCGGCCACGCCGAGGCCGTGCTGGCCCGCCTGGAGCAGGCTGCGGCGGAGCTGGCCGACACCCGCCGCGGCCTGGCCGGCCCCCTGCGGATCGGCGCCTTCCCGACCGCGACCCGGGCGATGATCCTCCCGGCCCTGACCTCGCTCGTGGACCGCCATCCGGGCCTGGAGCCGATGGTGGTGGAGATCGACCCGGCCCGGGTCGCGGACGCGTTGCGCGCGGGCGACCTGGACGTCGCGCTGATCCACGAATACGACTTCGTCCCGACGGTCGCCGAACCGGGCATCGCCACAAGCCCGTTGTGCACGGAACCGATGTACCTGGCCGGCCGATTCCCACCGCCCGCGGGCACCCCCACCGACGCGGTGCTCCCCGGCTGCCGGAACTCCCCCTGGATCACCGCCACTCCGGGCACGTTGTGCCACGCCATGACCATCCGCGCCTGCCAGGCCGCCGGCTTCACCCCGCATGTCCGCCACCAGGTCGACGACTTCACCACAGTGCTGTCCCTGGTCGCCGCCGCCCAGGGCGTAGCCGTCGTCCCCCACCTGGGCATCCCCACCCCCACCCCCGCCGTATCCCTCACCCGCCTCCCCCTCCACCGCCGCACCAAAATCGCCCACCGAGAAGGCGCCACCCACCACCCGGCAATCCAAGCCATCACAAGGGCCCTGCAATCCTCAATCCCCACCGAACCGACCCCCACATGATCACCACCGTGAGCCCGCGCCGGGCCGGCATGTCGCGGCGGTGATCGCCCCGGTCAGTCCCGGAAGCCGGCGCGTCGGCGTAGCAGGGTTGTCATCAGGGCCAGCGGGGGCCAGTTCAGGCGGCCTTGGCGGGCCACCGCTCGGGCGCGCATCTCGACGGTCGGGGCGGTGAGGGGGATCAGTCGTACGCCGGGGGCCACGGTCGTGTCCAGGGGCAGCAGGCCCACGCCGAGGCCGGCCGCGATCATGCCCTGGACCAGGTCGAGGCTGTCGGCCTGGTGCGTCACCCGAGGGGTGAAGCCCACCATCGAGGCGAGCGTACGGATCACCGTCTCGTCGGCGGTGTTGCGGGAGTTGACGATCCAGTCGTGGGTGTCGAAGCGGTCGAAGACATCGAGCGTCGTGCCCTCGCGCGGGTCGGCGTCGGCGGGGACGCCCAGCCCCCAGCGCGCGGTCCACAGCGGCGTGGCACGCACCGTCGGGTCCTCGGCGGCCGGCGCCAGGTTGTAGTCGTAGGCCAGTGCCAGGTCGGTGGCATCCTCGGCCAGCAATGCCAGCGCCTCGGCCGGTTCGTGCTCACGGATGAGCACGCGCACGCGCGGATGACTCACCGCCAACTCCGCGACCACCGGCAGCAGATGGGCCCGGATCGCGGTGGCGTACCCGGCGATCCGCAGTGTGCCGTTGGGCTCTGCGCCGGGTGACAGGTCGTGGTGCGCCGCCTCGACGGCGGCGAGGATGGTCACCGCGTGCTCGGCCAGTCGGCGCCCGGCCGGGGTGAGCCGGACCCGGCGCCCCTGCGGCTCGATCAGCGCGGCGCCCATGTCCCGGGACAACGCCGCGATCTGCTGCGAGACGGTCGAGGTGGTCGTGTTCGATACGTCCGCGACCGCGCGCATCGACCCGAGTCGGGCCAGTTCCACGAGCACCTGTAGGCGTCGGGTCTCCATACGTTGTTCTCCCGGGTTCTCCGCCGCGAATCGTCCACGATTCGTGAACGATATCTTTTGGATCGGCACGTGGACACGAACGATGAGCGAGCCCTCTACTTGTCACATGAGCATTCCGGATCCCCGCACCCGACCCCCCGAGATCGGGCGTCCCGCCGGCGGTCGGCCGCGGCTGCCCGACACCGCAACCGGGGCGTTGATGGCCGTCGCCGCGATGTCCACCGTGCAGCTCGGACTGGCCCTTTCCGTGCCGCTGATCGACGACCTCGGCGCGCTCGGCACGGTCGCCCTGCGACTCGCGTGGGCCGGGGTGCTGCTGCTGGTCCTGGTCCGGCCGCGGAGGCGCGACTTCGGCGGTCGGGACCTGTGGGCGTGCACCATGCTCGGCGTGGTGAGCGGGTGCCTGATGGTGTTCTTCATGCTCGCCGTCGCGCGCCTGCCGCTCGGCACCGCGAGCGCGCTGGAATTCCTCGGCCCGCTGGCCGTGTCCCTGTACGGCGCGGGCGGCGGGCGGCGGCGCTGGACCGCCCTGGCCGGAGTCGGCGTCGTGCTGCTCACCGAACCCTGGCACGCCGGCATCGATCCGCTCGGCCTGGCCTTCGCGCTGGCCGCCGCGGCCTGCTGGGCGGCGTACATCCTGCTGACCCAACACGTCGGCGACCGGGTCACCGGCCTGAGCGGACTGGCCGTCTCGATGCCCGTGGCCGGACTCGTCGCCCTCCTCGCCGCCGCACCGACCGACCTGGGTCGGGTGACCTGGCACCTGGTGCTGATCATGCTGGGGTTGGCCGCGCTCAGCGCCGTACTGCCGTTCAGCCTCGAATTCCTCGCGCTGCGTCGGCTGACCACTTCCGCGTTCGGCACGCTGATGAGCCTGGAACCGGCGATCGCGCTCCTGATGGGCCTGGTGGTCCTCGACCAGATACCCGGTGCGGTCCCGGCGGCCGGCGTGATCTTCGTGGTTCTCGCCGGCATCGGCGCCACCCGCACCGGCGCCCGAACCGCCGCTCCGGAACCCGCCCGCCCGAGCGACCCGCTTCCCGACCCGCTTCCCGACCCGCAGGCGCGCGTGGCCGGATAGCGGCGGCCCGCTACCCCTCGCGCGCGGCGCGCGTCGCGGCCAGTCCGTCCAGGAGGTGTCCCAGGAGTCGGTCGAACGTCGCGTCCGGATCGGCGGACCGGGCCGGTTCCGCCAGGATCCGGGCCAGGCGCGGATGGTCCGGGCTCGTGACGACCGCGCGCAGGTAGCGGCCCTGGGCCTCGGCCAGTTCGCGAGTGGTCCGCCCGGCGCGCACCGCGGCACGATCCCGGGCGACCTCGTAGCCGACGTGGCTCGCCACGAACCCCGTCACCAGGCTGAACACTTCGAGCGCGCCCTGCCCGTCGAACCCGGCCGGTTCGAGCACGGCGAGCGCGTGTTCCGTGAAGGCGAGCGTGTTGGGGCCGAGCGTCTGCTGCTCCTGCAGGGCCGCCGGCAACCATGGATGACGAAGCATCAGATCGCGTTGGGCATGCGCCATGACGCGCAGATCCGCGATCCAGGCCCCCGTCGGCGCGGGCGGGGTGGGCTGGTCGCCGGCCACCCGGTCGATCATCAGCTCCAGCAGGGTCTCCTTGTTGGGCACGTAGGAGTACAGCGACATCACCCCGACGCCGACGCGCGCCGCGACGCCGCGCATGGTCACCGCGGCGAGGCCGTCGGCGTCGGCGATCGCGACGGCCGCGGCGGTGACCTCGGCGCGGCTGTGCGCCGGCGGGCGGCCCCGACGCGGTTGCGGCCGCTCCAGCCACAACGCCTCGGGGTCCACGCCGCCGCTGCGATCGGCCTCCGGACCGGCCACGACGGCTCCTTTCGCAGGTGGGTGCCAGGGGTGTCCATCCAAGCATGCGTTATTCTCGTACTTAGTACGGGAAATAGGATCCCCGACCACGGGCCGGCCCGTGCGGAAGGCGAGAGCACCATGACGAGCACCACCGCCCACCCGACGTCCTCCGACCGCCCACCGCGAAAGCCCCCACGCCTGGTGCGGGCGATGCGGCGCACGATGCGCGGCATGCCCGCCGCCCCACACCGGGTCCGGTACGAGGGGGGCCTGCGCATCCCCGCCGCCGACGGCGGTGTGCTGGTGGCCGACCACTACTTCCCGGCCACTCCCGGCGACTTCCCCACCCTGCTGCTGCGCTCGGCGTACGGGCGCGGGTTCCCGTGGGCGCCGATGTACGGTCTCGCCTTCGCCGAGCACGGATTCCACGTGGTCCTGCAGAGCTGCCGAGGCACCGGCGGATCCGACGGCACCTTCGCGCTGTGGCACAACGAGGCCGCCGACGGGTCGGCGACCGTCGCGTGGCTGCGTGAACAGCCTTGGTTCACAGGCGTGTTGGGCACGATCGGGCCGAGCCACCTCGGCTACACGCAGTGGGCGACGGCGCTGGACCCGCCGCCGGAGCTGCGTGCGATGGTGATCCACGCCGGTCTGCATGATCCGCACGCGTACTTTTACGCCGGCGGCGTCTTCCACCTGGAGAACGCGCTCGCGAGCACCGCGGGCTTCGTGCACCAGCACCGGGGCAACCGGCACTTCGCCAAGGCCGCCCTCCGGCTGCACCGCACACAGCGCCGAGTCGCCCGCACACTCCCCCTGCCGGACGCCTGCGCCCTCGGGCTCGGCGAGCGGGTGCCGTTCCTGGAGGACGCGCTCGCCCACCCCGACCCCGCCGACCCGCACTGGACCGGCGCGGACGCGGGCCGCGCCGCCGAGAGGCTGTCCGTACCGACGCTGCTGATCGCCGGCCGGCACGACGTCATGTTCGAGCAGAACCTGGAGCAGCACCGCCGACTGCGGCGGGCCGGGTGCGAGACGGGGCTGCTCGTCGGGCCGTGGACGCACACCTCGATGTTGCAACAGGGGTGGCCGTCGGTCTTCGGGGACAGCCTGGCCTGGCTGCGGGCGCATCTGGACGGCGATCGGTCGGCGCTGCGCGAGGCCCCGGTGCGGATACACGTCGGCGGCGCCGACGAGTGGCGCGACCTGCCGGCCTGGCCGCCGGCCGAGGCGGCGGCGCAGCGCCGGTACATCGCGGCCGACGGCACGCTGAGTCGCGAGGCCGCCGCGGCCACGGCGCCCGCGGTGCTGCGCTACGACCCCGCCGACCCGACGCCCTCCGTCGGCGGCGCGACCCTCTCGCCCAAGGCCGGACCCCGGGACAACACCGCGTTGGAGGCCCGCGACGATGTGCTGACGTTCACCACACCGCCGTTGACCGAACCGCTGGAGGTCTGCGGTCCGGTGTCGGCGGACCTGTACGCGGCCACCGGCACCGACCACATCGACGTCTTCGCCCGCCTGTGCGACGTGGACGAACGCGGGCGGTCCACGAACGTGTGCGACGGCATCCTCCGGCTGACCCCGAACGGCTCCGCCCCGGCGCGGGTCACCGTCGCGATGAGCGCCACCGCGTACCGCTTCGGGCCGGGCCATCGCATCCGCCTCCAGCTGAGCGGCGGCGCCCACCCGCGCTTCGCCCGCAACACCGGATCGGGGGAACCCGCCCACACCGCACGGGAGATCGTGCCCACGAGTGTGGAATTCCATCCGGGATCGGCCCTCGTCCTGCCCGTCGTACCGACCCGAAGCCGAGCCGACGGATAGATTGCTAGCGTGCTAGCATTTCTCTCGTGGGTGACGAGGATGTGAAGCAGTTCAACGTGTATCTGCCGATCTCACTGATCAAGCAGGTCAAACACCGTGCCATCGAGTCGGAGCTGTCGCTGTCGGCGCTGGTCGCCGCCGCGTTGCGCGCCTACCTCGACGACACCCCGGGTGAACGAGAGCCATCGTCCGAAAAGGAGAGCTGACATGACGACCGAGGGCATCGAGGCCGTGTTCCTGGAGACGCACAACTGGGGCAAGGCCGCCAAGTTCTTCCAGGGACTGGGCTACGAGTTGGAGTTCTCGACCGGGCACAACTCCGGCCGACTGCGCAACGGCGACGGGCCGTTCGTATTCATCGCCGAGGTGCCCGAGACCCGCGAGCCCGGGATGCGGCTGGTCCTGCGGGTGCCCGACGAGGACACGTTCCGGCCCGCCGACGGGGTCGAGGTGGTCACCCCGTTCGAGGACACCCATTACGGGACCAGGGAGATGACCGTCCGCGACCCCGACGGGCGGGAGTGGACCCTGTCGGCGCCGGCCCGACAGTGAACACCCCCGACGTCGACCGAACGGAGTGACCCATGGCCGACGAACGCATCGCGACGCCGGACGACACGGCGTTGCGGGTGGCCCTGTGGCGGGCCCTGCACCTGCGCCTGGATCCGGCGCCGCACGTCTTCGAGGACGACATCGGCCTGCGCATCGCCGATCCCGACCCGGACTGGCGCAACCGGCCGGACATGGATCCGGACCTGACCCGCTGGTTCCGGGCCGCGATCGTGGCCCGGGCCCGCTTCATCGACGACCTGGTGATCGAACAGGTCGAGCGCGGAGCAGAGCAATATCTCGTCCTCGGCGCCGGATTGGACACCTTCGTCCAGCGCCGACCGGAAGTCGCGGCCCGGCTGCGGGTGTTCGAGGTCGACCAACCCGGTCCCCAGGCGTGGAAGCGCCGGCGACTGGACGAACTCGGCTACGGCGTCCCGGACCGACTGCACCTGGTGCCGGTCGACTTCGAGTCGGGCGCCTCGTGGTGGGACGAGTTGACCGCCGCCGGATTCGATCCGACCCGGCCGACCGTGGTGGCCTCGACGGGCGTCGCCCTGTACCTGACCAAGCAGGCCAACGCCGACACGCTGCGCCGACTCGCGACGCTGGCCCCCGGCTCCACGCTGGCCATGACGTTCCAATTGCCGCCGGAGCTCCTCGACTCCGACGAACATCGCGCCGCGTTCCGGATCGCGATCGAGGGGGCAAAAGCTGCCGGGACGCCGTTCGTCAGCTTCTACCCACCGGAGGAACTCCCGGAGTCGGCCCGCGAGGTCGGTTTCGCCACCGCCCGACACGTGTCGGCGGCCGAGCTCAACGAGCGCTACTTCGCGCACCGCCCGGACGGACTGCGGACCTCCAGCGGCGAAGAATTGCTCGTGGCGACCACCTGACCGGGCGCCCGCGTTCGCGAATGCGGACGGTCCGCTCAGCGGCGCGGGCAGCCTCGGGTGGCCTCGGTGTGCGAACGCTCGAAGAAGGTTCGGCCGCCGCCGTAGCTCCACGGGAGATGGAAACCGTGGTGGTCGGTGGCGTCGAACCGCATCGCGAGTTCGGACCAGCGCTGCGACTTGGCCAACGCGTAGCCGAGCGCGCTGTGATCGGACAGCGCGCTCGGCGGGCGCGGCGAGCCGTCGACCGGGTAGCGGTCCAGCGCGGTGTCCAGGTCGCGCTGCCGGGACTCGGCGAGCCAGAAGGCCGTGTCGTCCGCGGCGGCGTCCCCGCTGCCGTGCGTGTGCAGCGCGTACTCGATGTGCGCCTCCACCACGAGGATCACCAGGGGCGAACCGTCGGGCGCCGCGGCCGCGGCCGCGCGGGCGAACGTGTACATCTCGTCGTGCGATCCGCACCATTTCTCGCACAGGTACTGCAATGCCGCGTCGTGCCCGGCGCGGTGGTGTGGATCGCGCTCGCGCAACGCCGCCCATCGGGTGTCGAACACATCGCGCGCGACGCCGAGTCCGCGGCAGACCCACAACCACGAGACCCACGGGGTGGGATCCTCGCCGGCGGCCTCGGTCGCGAGCAGACAGGCGCGGTCGGCGTCGGCCAACAACTCCCGGAAGTCGGCGAATTGCCGCCCGCCGGTGAGGCTCGCCTGCTTCGCGGCGCGCGCGTTCCAGGCCGCCCGCACCATGGCAGCGGCCATCACCACCAGCGGGTCCGCCGATTCGGGGCGCTCCGCGCGCCACTTCCACACCCATTCGGGGTGCAGCGCGGCCGCCTCGCCCAACGCGGTCACGGCGACCACCCGCCGTGCCCAGTCCCGCCCCACCCGCTCCAATAACGCGGCGGCCGGCGTGAAATCGCCGTTGCGCGCAAGGCCCTGCGCGACCGCGCGGACCTCGGCGTCGTCGAGCGCGGCGTCCGACACGAACACAGGCACCGGCGCCGATCGCGGCGACGTGAAACGACCCCAAGCTGACATGGGCAAGGATCCTATGCGTCATCCCGACCCTCGGTCAGGAGGAGCGGGCGGGAATCGAGGAACGTCCACCCCCGGGGCACGGGAACACACGTGCCGGCGCTCCCGGACCCCGCCCGTGCGACGGCGCGACCGGGAACACCCGGCGTCGGGGCGGTGGTTGCGACCGACGACATCCGCGTCCCGGGGTTCAGGTTCGGCGCGCCCCCCGTCGGCGCAGGAACAGCACCGTCAGGCCGGCCCCGAGCAGGAGCGCGGCGGGCAGTCCCGCCCAGAGCAGCGGGCCGCCGAAGGCCCCGGATTCGTCGTTTTGCGCGGACGAGTGCCCAAGGTCGCGTTCGGGGCCACTCGGGCTCTTCGAGGCCGGGCTCTTCGTGGACGGTGTCCCGCTCGCCGGCGGCTTCGGCTCGCGCGCGGAATCGAGGGGCTGCGCGCTTTGCGCGTACGCCGGCCCGGATTCCTTGGTGCCGGCCACCGACACGTCGACCGCCAACGACCGCGACTCCCCTTCGCCCTGGGCGGCCACGGCGATGTAGTACCAGCCGGGGAGCATGTCGGCGACCTCTTGTTGCCGGTCGCTGCGATTGAGGAAGCGCACCGGACGGGTGGCGAAGGGGGCGACTCCCTTGCTGAAGATGTGCTCGGTGTCTTGGACACCCGACGCATCCTGGGCCAACTGCTCGCGGACCGGATTGTAGAAGTGGGTCTGCACTCCGACGATCTTCCTCCCGCCGCCGACCCGGGTCTGGAAGGAGAGGCTCTGGCCCCAGTCGAGACGGACCCGGTAGAAGACCCATTCGCCCGGGGTGACGGTGTCGGTGTAGTGGCCGGAGCCGGGCAGGATCGCCGCCGAAGCGAACGAACCACCGCCGCCCACGGGTCGATCGGGGCCGCCGGGTTCGGTGTACTGCGCGATGTTCCCCTCGGGCGGGCCCTGGTCCAGGACCTGGGGTTCGAGCATGACCTGGAGTTCGAGCGGCACCGGGGGTCCGGTTCCGCGGCGGGTCACCGAGAAGACCTGGCGCCCGGGTCGCGCGCAGCCGTTGCCGCCCTCGCCGGACGCCGTCCACCGTACGGATGCCGTGACGACCTTGGCCAGGTTTTGATCGAGCCCGGTGTCCGTCTTGCAGAAGCTGTTGCCGCGCTCGCCCAGTTGCTTCACGTCCAGGGCCTCGATGCCCTTGACCTTGCTGACGGTGGTGCCCGAGACATAGGCGGTGTAGCCGGCGGGCACGTCCACGGAGTAGTACCCGACCTCCTTGTCCGTCAACTCGTCCAGGTAGTTTCCGGGAGCCAGGGCCGCGGCGCGGGCCGGATCCGGTCCACCGGCGACCGCGATCCCGGTCGGTTCGTAGCCACGCAGTGTGCTGTGCCCGGCGCCGTGCGCCGTCGGTCCCAGTCGTGAACCTTCCGGCGCGATCGCCGGCGCCACCGCGAGCGCGACGGCGGCCGAACAGGCCGTGAGTGCTCTCGGTCTCATGCCCGGGAATGTAGATCCAATCGCGGTCGCCAACAAGCCATTCGCAAGCAGGAACCCGGATGAGTGCAAGATGCCTTTTTGCCCGTTTTCGGACGATTTTGGGGTTGCGCAGCCGGAACCGGCCTTATCCCATTTTCCCGCAGTCGTGGAGATTCACTGTGCACATCGAAACTCGAATTCGCCGATTCCTCGCTTTGCCAGTGCAATCTGTAACCGAGAAATCGAATCAGCCTCCGCTCGCGCTCTTGTACTCTTGCCGAGAGAATTCGGCCCGACCGAGCCGGTCCTCGGATGCGGACAGGGGCGAAAAACCGACCCGCCGGAGATATCACCCATCCAAGGTGCAGTGGCGTACATCTGCGTGCGGCCGTCCGGGACGGCAGGCACGTTCGAGTCGTGTGGGATCGGCATTCGACGGCAAGCCGATCCGAAGAGTTCGAGGCTGGAGGTGCGATGAGCAAACCGACGGTAACCAATCCGTGGATTACCGCCACCGTCGCCGCCGGCACCGAAACGCCCGAGATCGACGACCCGCGGCCCTCCCCGCCGCCGGCGACGATGATGCCGACCCGACCCCATCCCGGAGCGGTGCTCCCCCCGCAGGACGGCGGTTTGCCGATCCGGCACCTGCACCCGAACGAGCAGGCGCCGTGGTGGTGGCTGGGCTGTCACGGCGGCGCGGGCGTCGGCATGCTCGACGCCACCTTCCCCGCCGGTCGCGACGCGCATCGGCACTGGCCGGTCCCCGTGGACGGCACCTTCGCGTCGGTCCTCCTCGTCGCGCGGACCAATGTCCCGGGTCTGCGCGCGGCCCAGACCGCCGCCCGCCAGTGGGCTTCGGGGGCGGTGCCGCAGGTGCGGTTGCTGGGACTCGTGGCGGTCGCCGACGCACCCGGCACACTGCCGAAGCCATTGCGTGACCTGGTGAAGCTCGTCGCGGGGGCCTTTCCCCGCACCTGGGCCATCCCGTGGATAGAACCCTGGAGATTCGGCGAGACCCCTCCGGTCGCCCAACTCCCGAAATCACTGGCCAGGTTGGCCGGCGATTTAAGTCACGTCGTTGCGAGAAAATGAGGCCACGTGGTGAAATCCACCCTGCTGAATTCGGTTCATGATCTGCACGTCTGGGTGATGGACAAGACCCCACCGCCGGACCCGCCGGGCAAGAACATGCCGACGCCGAAGAACTATTCGCCCCCCGGCAAGCTCACGGACGGCATCGCCAAGGTCGCGGGCCTGGTCTCGTACGGCATTCTCGCTTTCTCGTTCCTGGTCGCCCTGGTGTGCACCGGCATGATTTGGAAGGCGCACAAGGACGGCGGACAGGCGTCCTTCGTCGGGCTCGGCATGGCAATGCTCACGGTGATCGTCTCCGGAAGTCTGGCCACCATCTTCAACTACATCACCTGAGCCACGGAATCGAAGACCTTCGCACAGTGATTCGCGGCCCGATCCGGAGTAAAGCGCATGGCCTGGTTGAGAAAGGAAAAGTCGGCATCGAGTGGATACGACGACGATGAGGGAAGTCGCTTCGCCCAGCCCGGCTTCATCGCATCCGCGCTTGTCATTCTGTTCGTCATCCTCAGTGCCGTCTATCTCGCCGTCGCGGGAAACGATGGAAAGCCTCGGGCAACCGCATCGCAGCCCCCCGCCGTGCCCGGAGTCGCCCCGGTGACCCTCGGACCGGTGCGGGAAGGCGGCACGCCCGCACCGAAGGGTTGCCCGTTCATTCCGGCCGCCGAGGTTTCGCGTCCGGTGCAGGCGCCGGCCAATATCACCTGGCAGTCGTTTCGTACCGTCTCCGTCCCCGCGTCGTCGATCGCGGGGCCGATGATCACCCAGGGCGACGTGGCGCATTGTTATGCCCAGACGCCCACCGGCGCCCTGGTGGCCATCGCACAGATCAGCACCCGCTACGCATTGGCCGAGAACTGGCTCACCGTGGTCACCCAACAGGTGCTGCCGGGACCGGGGGCGGACGCCTACTCGCTTCCCCGGATCGAGAAGGAACTGGTCTACGGCAGCCCCCGTATGCCCGAACCCGGCAGCATGTCGCAGATCGCGGGATTCAAGTTCGTCAATTACAGCTCCCTGTCCGCGTCCGTGGAAATCGCCCGTCGCCGTCCCGACGGATCACTTCAGGCGTTCGTGCACACGGTCGTCTGGAAGGACGGCGACTGGAAGCTGGAGCTTCAGCCCGACGGCGGCGATTCGCCCACCGGCCGGGATCTGATCTCACTTGAGGGATTCGTTCCCTGGGGGGGCTCGTAGCCACGTGATTCGGCACATACGACGGCGCGCGCGGGGCAACTCCCCACGCGCTGCCCACAAAACACGACGCGGTCGGTTCCTCGCGGTCCGCGTGGCCATCGTGGCCGGTCTGCTCATGTCCTTCTTCGCTCTGCAGAGCGAGCATCCCAGCAGCGCGGTGGATAAGTACGACAAGACGTGTGTGTGGTTCCCGGAGAACGCGGCGGGGTCCGCCTGGTCGTTCTACTGTCCGAGCGACGACAAGACCAAGCCCGAGGACGAGCACGGCCAATGGAGCGTCTTCCAGCTCCTGGGTGGCGATCGCAACACCATGGACTTCGCGTTGTCGAAGTGGCGCTCCGACAAGCTCAACCTGACCGGCAAGGCCTTGGCCGCGGCCGGGCCCCAGAACGTACCCAGCACCTTGACTCGGGAGCAGAACGAGTCGTTCATGTTGGAGGGCGCGGAGAAGGCACTGAGTCCGTGCGCCATCATGGACGGCAGTTGGGGCGGCGGCGGCGAAAAACACAATGTCGTCTGCGTCGACGTCCGCGCGGATCTGACGGCGAAGAAGCATCCGTGCTCGCGCGCGCCGGAGAAGTCTCGGGCGCTGTGCATCCAGGAACACGATGTCTGGCGCGAGTACGCCAAGCCCGCGGCGGGTGACCTTCCGACCTGCGACGCGGGGTCCAAGGTGTCGACCTGTCCCGACGCGAACGTCGTCACCCAGAACTCGCAACGCAAGACCGAGGACGACAACTTCCTCTCCAAGCCCATCACGTTCATTCGTGAGCAGAGCAAGGTCGCCGTCCGGTTGACCCTCCTGTGGTGGGTGACCGCGCCGGATCCGCTGATCAGCGACGATCACACCGACTGCGACCCGACCAGCGAGAAGCAGACCGACCGCACGAAACCGGTTCCGTGCAGCCGGAACACCACCGACTTCCTGACTCGACACACGAATCCGTTCACGTACTTCCTGGCGCTCGCGTGCGTCATCTTCGCCGGATTCAAGCTCGCGTACACCCGCGACGTGAGTTCGGTGAAGGACGTCATCAAGGGCACGCTCACCCTCGTCATGGTCACCGGCAGTGCGATCTTCCTGGTGAACGTGGCGGTCAGAGCCTGCCAGGCGTTCACGGACTGGATCATCGTGCGCGGACTCAGTCCGGAGGCCGACGGCACGACCACCTCGCAGAAGGCGCTTCAGGGAGCCGCGGACCGGTTCGCCCAAAGCCTGGAGGGCTTCGACTCGTTCGTGCTCTTCCTCCTGGCCGCGTTGATCATCATCGCGTCCAACATGGTCCAGTACTTCTACATGACGGCCCGATTGTTCTTCGTGATCGTGCTGACCGGGACCCTGCCGCTGACCGCGGCGGCCACCTCGACAGCGGCCGGCCTGAACCTGTTCCGGCGGCACATCTCGTACCTGGTGGCCTTCATCTTCGTCAAGCCCGCCTCCGTGATCATCTTCGTCGCCGGCGCCCGACTCTGGGCACCGCCGGGCTATGAGGCGCTGGACTACAACGATCAATTCCGGGGCCTGTTCGTACTCGCCCTCGTCACGCTGGTCGGTCCGGCGACCGTCCGGGTCGTCTTCGCCATGACCGGCCCGGCGGCCGGCTCCAACGCGGCCAACATCGGCGCGGCCGGTGCCGTCCTCACGGTGGGCGCGAGAAGCGTCGGAGCGGCATCGAACCTGGTGCGGCACCGATCCCAAGGGGGCAACTGATGAGCAACATCACCAACCAGGACGTCCGTACCTACGGGAACTGGCAACGGCCGATCTCCCCCGGCCTCGGTCGCCTGGGCTTCATCGGGACCGCGGCCGGCATCGCCGGTCTGCTGCTGGTCATCCTCGTCATGATGGTCTCCTTCGTCGGCGCGATCATCGTGGGCGTGCTCATCGCCCTGTCGCTGGTGCCGATGGTCTTGCGGGACAAACACGGGCGCAACGGCCTCCAGTGGGCCGTGGCCCGGGTCTCCTGGAGCGCCGGCAAGACGCAGGGAGCCCACCTGTACCGCTCGGGGCCGCTCGGCCGGATCCTTCTCGGTACCTGCAAGCTTCCCGGGCTGGCCGCCGGATCCAAGCTCTACGACGCGCACGACGCCTACGGCCGGCCGTTCGCGATCGTCACGATCCCCGCGACCAACCACCACACCGTCGTGCTCACGTGCAGTGCCGACGGCGCCTCCCTCGTGGACCCCGAGCAGGTGGACATCTGGGTCGCGTACTGGGGCCACTGGTTGTCGCAGATCGGCCATGAGCCCGGCCTGGTCGCGGCCTCGGTCACCATCGAGGCGGCCCCGGACACGGGCGAACGGCTGCGCAAGGAAATCGAGTTCAACATGAGCGACGGTGCGCCCTCGCTCGCCAAGCAGGTGTTGGAAGAGGTCCGTGAGGCCTATGGAACGGGATCGGCGCAGATGTCGACCCGCGTCGCACTGACCTACTCCGGGGCCGCGCGCGGCGCCCGCGCCAAGCGCTCCGCCGAGGACATGGCGGTCGACCTGGGCATGCGCCTGCCCGGCCTGTGCAGCAGCCTGCAGATGACCGGGGCCGGCCCGGCCCGGCCGATGACCGGTCGGGAGCTGACCGAACTCGTCCGGGTCGCCTACGACCCGAGCGTCGCCACGTTCATCGACCAGGCTCGTTCCGACCCGAAGAGCGATCTGCGCTGGGACGACGCCGGTCCGACGGCCACCGAGGAAAGCTGGGGCCACTACCGGCACGACAGCGCCTTCTCGGTCACCTGGGCGATGTCGGAGGCGCCTCGTGGCGAGGTGTACTCCAGTGTCCTGACCCGCCTGGTGTCACCGCATCCGGACATCATGCGCAAGCGTGTGACGCTGTTGTATCGGCCGCACGACCCCGCGACCTCGGCCCGGTTGGTCGAACGCGACCGCAAGGACGCCATGTTCAAGGCCAAGCAGTCCAAGCTCGGCAACGCCCGTGACTCGATCGCGGTGCAGGCGGCCGAACAGGCCGCTCGCGAGGAGGCGACCGGTGCGGGCCTGGTCCGGTTCGCGATGCTGATCACCGCGACCGTCAACGAGGCCGCGGACATCCAGCTCGCGGCGTCCGCGGTGGACAACCTCACCGCCTCGTCCCGGATTCTGGTCCGCCGGGTCTACGGCTCCCAGGCGTCCGCGTTCGCGGCCGCGCTCCCCCTGGGTCTGGTCCTGCCCAATCACCTCAAGATTCCGCAGACCCTGCGCGAAGCGATGTGAGCAGGCCCGGTCCCCGGCACACGCAGTTCGAGAACCAAGGGAGTTGAGCCCGTTGACGAGTGACACCTCGCTCGGTGGTGGCCCCACCTTCGACCAGTCGGTGTCGGCTCCGTCGTCGTCGGCGCCCGCCGAACCCCGGGGGCGCTGGGGGCGGAAGCCGAAAAAGCAGGCGAACACGAGCGCCGACGCGGAGCCGCGGCCGATGATCCGCCGCCCCGGACCGCGCGGCTACCGCGGCTGGGGACAGGGCACGCCCGGGTATGTCGAGACCCCGCCGGAATGGCGGGGTACGACCGTGCAGGTCTGCGGTCTGTGGCCGTTCGGGGCCGGTTCGGGCACGCCCGGTGTCGGGGTGCCCCTGGGCCGGTCCCTGGCCGGTGGCGCGACGGTGTGTTGTGACCCGATCAGTTGGTTCACCCGAGCCAACCTCCTGCTCAACCCCAGTGAGTTCGTGCTGGGCAAGCCCGGTCTCGGCAAGTCCACGATCGTGCGTCGACAAGCCCTGGGGCTGGCCGGGTACGGCGTCAATCCGGTCGTGTTCGGCGATCTCAAGCCGGACTACGTGGACCTGATCCAGGCCCTGGACGGACAGGTCATCTCGCTGGGACGCGGACGCGGCTATCTCAACGTGCTCGACCCCGGGGAAGTGACCGACGCCGCCGCGCGTCTGCCGCTCAAGGCCCGGCAGGCGCTGCTTGCGGAGGCGCACGGCCGGCGGTTGAACGCTGTGGCGTCCCTGGTCACCGTGTTGCGCGGACGACCGCCGACCGACCGTGAGGAGAGCATCCTCAACACCGCGTTGACGGTCCTCAACGACCGCCACGACGGCATACCGGTGATGAAGGATCTCGTGCGGCTGTTGCAGGACGCACCCGAGGCCGTCCGCGCGGTGGCACTCGACCGCGGCGACATCGCCCGCTATCGGGACATCACCGAGGACCTGGAGGCGTCGCTGGTCGGTCTCCTCGGCGGCGGCCGGCTGGGCGAGTTGTTTGCGCACCCCACCACCGAGGCCATGCACCACGACCGTCCGGTCTGCTTCGACGTCAGCAGCATCGACGACTCCGAAGGTCAACTCCAGGCCGCCGCCCTGCTCGCCTGCTGGAGCTACGGCTTCGGCGCGATCTCGGTGGCTCAGGCCCTGGCCGACGCCGGACTGGAGCCGCAGCGGCACTACTTCGTCATCCTCGACGAACTGTGGCGTGTGCTGCGCGCCGGACGGGGTCTGGTGGACCGGGTCGACGCGCTGACCCGCCTCAACCGCCAGCGCGGTGTCGGCATGGCGATGATCACGCACACCATGTCCGACCTGTTGGCGCTGCCCGCCGAAGAGGACCGGATGAAGGCCAAGGGCTTCGTCGAGCGCGCCGGCATGGTGATCTGCGGTGGGCTGCCGGCCGCGGAGATGCCGCAGTTGACCGAGGTCGTGAGCATGACCGAGTCGGAGCAGCAGATCATCACCGACTGGTCCACCCCTCCCTCCTGGGACAGCGAGCTGGGAACCGACTCGGCCCCTCCCGGGCGAGGGAAATTCATGATCAAGGTGGGCGGCCGGCCCGGAATCCCGGTCCAGGTCGAGCTCACACCCTCCGAGTTGCGGATCAACGACACCAACCGCAAATGGACCACGTGACATGGCCGGTCGAAAGCTGCGTGGCCCCGATGCCGGGGCGAGGCTCGGCGCGGTCGTGGGCCGGTTGGTCCTGGTCCTCCTCGCGGTGGCCTCGGTGCTCGTGTGGAGCGGTCCGCCCGCCCGGGCCACCGACTATCCGAACACCCCCGGCAGTCCGACGATCTGCCTACAGGTCCCCAAGGATCTCCAGGGGGTCTTGTTCCGCATCTATTGCCCGGGGCAGATCGCCTTCGACATGTCCAATGACGCCGACGGCTGCAACGGGAGCAGTAGCGACGTCCACTATCAAAACATTCCGGACGGCGATCCCTTCAACGCCCTGCACAACCTCAAGCCTCCGTGGTGCAAGGCGGGAGACGCCAGTTTTCTGGACCACTGGCTCCTGGAGGGCAAACACAAGAAGAACGGGCACCCCGATCCCGGACGGATCGAGGAGAATCCGTGCGACGCGATCCCGAAGGACAACCGGGCGGGTTGCGCCGACATCAGACAGTCCAAGTACCAGGATCTCAACACTCATCCGTGCCTGTGGAAGAACCCGGCCACCGGCAAGCCGATCCTCGAGGTCGAGAAACAGTCGTATTGCCTGCAGGACAATCCCTGGTTCACGGACGGCTACAAACCCCCGGGCCGAGGTGACAAGAACGCCTACGACGCCTCCGACTACTCGGCTCCCCCCGAGGTCTCGGGACCGCTGATGGAGGGTGCGGGGTGGGTCAGTTGGGCCTGTCTGGTGGGCTGCTTCTTCAGCTCTTTCTGGCTGCTCTTCCAATTCGTCGGCGCCCGCCGCTCCGGCACGGAGATGGCCCACGGAACCATCTACGTATTCGTCGGAACCCTGATCGTCGGCAGCGCCTCCTCGATCGTTCAATTCGTGATCATCGCATGACGTTTCCCCCACGGCGGGCATCGCCGATCATCGAGAGGAGCCTCGTGACGTGAGCGCCACCAATAACAAGCGCGGCCCCAATCCCTACAGCGACATGTACATGATCCTCGCCGTCATGGGCGTGCTCATGGCGGTCACCGGGGCGATGTGGGTGGGCGCCACGCTCACCAGGGCCGAGACCGACCTCGCGCCGCCGCCCCCGCCGATCATCCTGCTGGGCCTGGTGCTGGACAAGTACACCTGGCCGGGCACCGGTGCCACCGTGATCACCGTCGTCCTGTGCCTGCTCATGGCCGCCGTGACCGCCGGCGCGACCTATCTCGTGGTGGTCTATCGCCGTGGCCTGCTCGTCATCGATCGGGCCATTCCCTACCTGGCCACCCCGCGCGAACTCGGCGCGTCCACGACCAAGGGTGTGCGGCGCAAGGCGGACCAGTTCGGCGTGTCCCAGGCCGAGGTGCCCGGCCTGTACATCGGCAAGACCGTGCGCCAGGGCCTCGATGTCTGGGGTTCGTGGGAGGACATGCACGTGGACATCTGGGGGCCGCGTACCGGAAAGACCACGTCGCGGGCGATTCCCAACATCGTCGCGGCGCCCGGTGCGGTGGTCGTCACCTCGAACAAGCGCGACATCGTCGACGCGACCCGGGCTTCGCGGGCCCGGCGCGGCAAGGTCTGGGTGTTCGACCCGCAGAACCAGGCCGGCGCCAAACCCACGTGGTACTGGGATCCGCTGTCCTACGTGGGAGGCAGCATCACGCTCGCGGTCAAGATGGCGAGCCGCTTCTCGGGCATCAACCGACCCGGACACGCACGCAGCGACGCCTACTTCGAGCCCGCGGCGGAGGACCTGATCGCGCACCTGCTGCTCGCGGCGTCGATCAGCGGCAAGACCATCACCCAGGTGTTCACCTGGCTCACCCGCCCCACCGACGACACTCCCGAACGCATCCTGCGCGACGGCGGACACCCCGCCTCGGCGGACGCGGTGGATTCGGTGATCACCGCGCCGGATCGCCAGCGGGCCGGTGTCTATGGCACGGCGGCCCAGATCATGTCCTTCCTCGTCGCACCGACGGTGACCGCGTGGATCGAGCCGGGCGACAACCCCAACCGGCCGGCGTTCGACTACAAGGCGTTCGTGCGCGGCGGGGACACGCTCTACATGCTCTCGGAAGAGACGAACAAGATGGCCGCTCCGCTGGTGATGGCCTTCACCGCGGCCATCGCCGAGGAGGCCGAGAACACCGGACGCGACTGTCCGGGCGGCCGGTTGCCGATCCCGATGCTCTTCGTGCTCGACGAGGCCGCGAACGTCTGCCCGTGGAAGGCGTTGCCGGACAAGTACTCGCACTTCGGTTCGCGCGGCATCGTGATGATGACCATGCTCCAGTCCTGGGCACAGGGCGCCGCGGCGTGGGGCGACGTCGGAATGGCGAAACTATGGGGCGCGGCCAACGTGCGCGTCTACGGGGGCGGCGTCCTGGACACCAAGTTCCTCGGCGACCTCTCGGCCGCCTCCGGCATCTTCGAGCCGGGCACCAGGAGTTACTCCCGCAAGTCGACCGATTTCTTCGAAAGCAACGTCACCAAGGGCTCCCGCACCGAGCCCGTACTCGATGTGCCCGACCTGGCGTCCATGCCTCGCGGTCGCGCCTTCGTGCAGTTCAGCGGAGCGAAACCGGCGTTGATCCGCACGGTCCCGTGGTGGGAGACCCCATACGCCGACGAGATTCGCGCGTCGATAGCCGAATTCGATCCGGGTGCCCAGAACTCGCCCGTGGCCCTCAAGAAGGTTTCATGAACGATCCCGGCGAATCCGAACCGCCCGTGGGCCGAGACGACGCGAACGAGGCGGCGGCGCAGCCCGAGAAGATGTTCTTCTCCTCGGTGGAGGTGTTCGTCACCGAGTATCTGGCGCCGCTGCTCCGACGCCGGCTCAACCGGTCGCTGGCCGTGTGGTGCCCCAGTTGGTGGGCTCATCCGGAGGCCGTCGCCCGACTGACGAGCCTGTGGCGGGCCTTCGAATACCTGCGCCGGGACGCGGCGTTGGGCAGCTCGATCTGGTGGACCCACCATGCCGACCCGCACCTTCGTGTGCTCATGGATCCCGACATCGGGCCGTTCGCCGTGTGCGATCCCAGGGACGGCCACAGCAGCAGCCCGTTGCCGGCCCTGCCCCTGACGCCCGTTCCGCCCGGATTGCTCGACCACCCCGGATTCCGGGTCGAGGAATCGCTCTTCGAGGACATGCAGCGTCGCGACGAGCACGAGGAGCCGCGGGAACTGCGGACCGGATATCCCAAGGACAAGGTCCTGAACAAGAACATCGGCTTCTGAGCCACGAGAGAGGAGGGCCGTCATGGCCGACGAGACCGGCGTCGAAGACATCCTGAAATCCGTCTACAACGTCATCGGCGAAACGATGGGCAGGGCGGAGCAGACGATGGACGTGGTGGGTTCGGCGTTGCGCCTCGGTGACTACGTCCCGGGCCTGTCCACGGCCGCCAAGTTGACCAAGGGAATCGCGACCGGGAAATAGCCGGGCCGTTCGTCGAACAACACACAAGGGGCGGGGAAAGGGCGATGAGCAAGAAGAAGAGGAAGACCGGGCTGATCCTGGGCCTTTTCTCGGGGAGCTTCGTGGCCTTCGTCGTCCTGATGGCGACTCTCATCGCCGCCGTCACGAACCCGCTCAACATGGCCAAGGGTTTCCTGAACATGGCCTTCAACGTCAACGCCGTTCCGGCCGCGTTCAGATCGTTCGTCGCGCAGACCGGAAACGTGTGCCCCGAGGTGACTCCCACGGTCGTCGCCGCGCAGATCGATCAGGAAAGCAGTTGGCGGCCGAACATCGTGAGTCCGGCGGGCGCCGTCGGGCTGAGCCAGTTCATCCCCTCGACGTGGGCGACCTGGGGTGGCGGCTATCCCCAGACGGATCCCCGGGCCAACATCATGGCTCAGGAGCGCTACGACTGCTATCTCGCGGGCGAGGTCCGGAAGATCCAGGCGGGGCAGTACAAGACGTGCACGATGACCATGCACGGCAGGGTCTACACCAACGCGGGGCCGAAGGCCGGTGAAACGCGCGGCGATGTGTTCGATCTGATGCTCGCGTCCTACAACGCGGGCCCCGGTGCCGTCTGTTACTACCGGGGAATTCCGCCGTGGAACGAGACCCAGGGATACGTCCCCGGGATCAAGAACATCATGAGCAAGTACTCGGCGCCGCAGGTGAAGAACGCCGTGTACACGGGCGACAACAAGACGCTCGCGGGACGCGCCGTCAATGTCGCGAGGCAGACGATCGGCAAGTATCCGTATTCCTGGGGAGGCGGCACCTTCACCGGCCCCAGCGAGGGATTCGCGCAGGGCGCCGGGATCGTGGGATTCGACTGCTCCGGCTTCGTGCGATTCGTCTTCTACCAGGCGTCCGGCGGGGCGTTGAAGCTGCCGCGTACCACGGGTCCCCAGTCCGGCGTGGGGCAGCGGATCCTCTCCTCGGTCGGCCCTCCGAGCAAGTCCGAGGAAGCCAAGATGCAACCGGGGGACGTCATCTTCTTCACCAGTTCGGGCGGCGGTGTCGGCACCTCTGCCACCCACCACACCGCCCTGTACGTCGGGAACTCGACGACGATCAATGCGTACAAAACCGGCACCATCATCAGGGAGGACCCCTTCTCCCAATTCTCCAGGTCCGACACCTGGACGGTCCAGCGCTATTCCGTCGCCACCACGGCGCAGGCCTGAGATGCGCGGACCCGCCGCGTTGCTGACGACGCTGACGCTGGCCGCCACGCTCGCCGGATGCGGCCTCGGTGGAGGCGGGGACCGGGAGGACGCCCACTCCTCGGGGCGGCCCTCGGCTCCCACCCGAGGACCCGGCGGGACGGCGAGCGCGCCCGCGACCTACCCGCAACCCTCCGTCTCCACCTCTCCGTTGCCGGCGCTCGTGGGTCGTACCGGCACGCCCTCCGCGTCGCTGCCGGCACCGGCCGGGGTCGACGGCACGAGCGCGATCGCCGTGGCACAGGCCGCCGTGGTCACGATGTGGACGGTGGACACCGAACTCGACGCGACGCAGTGGGACGCCGCGCAACGTGCCGCGCCGTTCCTGACCCCGAAGTACGCGGAGAGCCTGCGGCTGAGTCCGCAGGTGGCGGGCCCCGGCGGAGTGTGGCTCGCCTGGGCCGAGCACAAGTCCGTCACCACGGTGACGACCGCGTCGGCCGACGACCTGGGCAAGCCGGGCGACACCGAGACCACGGCCTTCCACGCGTTCACCCTGACCATCACGCCCAACGGGCGGGACGGCTGGAAGGGTTCGGCCACCACCATGACCGTCTTCGTCTCGCTGGAGCGCGCTTCGGCCGCACAGCCGTGGAAGGTCTCATCGGTACGAGCCGTCGACTGACCGGTCGAAACCGACGATCCCGGTGAGGCAGTGCACAGCCGTCGCCCGATGACGGTATCGGCTTGCCCAGTCGAGGGTTGGAATGGTTGTCGGCCCCCTGGCGACGGCCTAGCGTCATCAGGGAATTCGACGGCGTCCAGACGCCGATCTCGGACATCGAGCACAGCGCAGGAGTACACCTTGGCCTCTCGGCGTGTCCGCAGACGCCGCCGGGCGCTGTCGACGCTCGCCGCGATGCTTGTGACCCTGGGCGCGGCAACCGGCTGCACGTCGTTCGGCGGTGAGCAACCAAAACCCGAGGTACACAACCCCGTGGCTCCGGCGGCGGTCGGCGCGGCCACCTTGTCGGTGCCGCCGACCTTCGACGGCAAAAAGGGTTGGCGCAACGAGGAGACCAACCGCGTCTATACGGTCGCGCCCCGGACCGGTTACCTGCTCGACGTGTTCGCCGGGAGCGACGAGTTCCCGGCCCGGCCGGAATCCTCGGCGAGCCAGGCACCCGCCCCCACGACAACCGCCGGCGGGAAGCCGAACGGGACCGTCGTGATCGCCCGCGGCGCGGACAAGGGCACCGTGGTCTGGTCGTCCGCCCCCTTGAAGAGGTTGCAGGTCGGACGGGCTCCGCTGCTTCGGGTGGTGAACACCGCGGTGGGCGAGGTCGCGGTCCTGGTGCGCTTCGGCGTGGTTCCCGGCGAAGGTCTCGTACGCTCGCGCCGACTCACCGTGGTGGACACGTTCCCGGTCTCCTCGTCGGGCAACGCCGTTTCGTCGACCCAACATCTCGAACGCGAGACCCCCGGCGACTTCGGCGCCGTCACCGTCTCGATCGGCGACGGCGGCGTGCTCTTCCAGGGCAACCGGGTGGAGGACGCTTCGGAAGGCATCATCGAGGCGGGTCCCGCCACCCTGTGGAATCCGACGACGGGTGCGAGCAGCACCGTTCCCGCGGGGAACCGGCGTCGATCGACCGTGTGCGACGAGGCCGACGGCGACGGCTGCACCGTGCGGGACGTGCCCGTGTCCACCGTCGCCGGGGGCGTACTGACCGCGGAGATACCGGCTCGGCCGCTGAGCCGATTCGGTCTCGTCGGCGGCTGGAGCAGTTCCGAGATCGGTCCCGAGGGACGCACGCGCGGAACGCTCCTCGGCACCCTGCCGGGCGCGATGGTGATCGCCTGGGCCGGCGAGGCCGGCAAGCCGACCCTGTACGCCGCGCACGATCCCGGGTCGGGCGCGCTCCTGTTCGTCGGCCCGTGCCCCGCACCGGGCGGGGGCGACCTCGACCCACAAAAGCTGCGATCGTCCTTCGCCGCCGCCCCCAACGGGCGCTACGTCGTCGCGGGTTCGCTGGCACTCGACCTGTCCGCACGCACTCTCTCGTGCCTGGCCGGCGACCACGACCGCCGGGGCGTCGCGCTCGGCGCGGTCGGTGACGACGGCATCGCGTTCGGCTCGTTGCTCGCGGACGGACAGGCCCCGCGCGCCGAGGACGAGGCGGAACCCGCCAAGGAGCCGGCGGTCGTGGATCTGGCCACGCGCCGGATCGATCCGCTTCCCGCGCAAACCGCCGTCCCGGACCTGCTCACGGCGTCGGGCACGGGGTTGTTCACGCTCTCCGTCCAACGCGAGGAGGACACCACGTCATCGGCCGCGATTGCGATGTATCCGGCGGCCAAGGCCTCGCCCGCGAGCGCCCCGCCCGCGAAGTGAGTCCGTCGCTCACCGCTCCAGTGGCCGGTCCCGCCAGGGGCCGGCCGGCACTTCCGTCACAGCATCCGAAGCAAACGTCGACGTCCACGTCGGCCGACCCCGGCCGTGTACTCGATACCCAAGGATCGTGGACCGGTCCGTGTTCCAGGGAGAAGCCCCATGTCCCAGCGCCCCGCGCCCGACTCGCCGACCCCGTCGTCGGCTCGGGAACCCGATCCCGAGCCGCAGTCCCCCCCGCCGCGTGAAAGCCGCCTGTCCCGCATCCCCGGGCTGTCCCGCCTGCGCCTGGACCGCAACCGTCCGACCGCGATCGTGGCGATCGGCGCGGCCGTCTCGGTCATCGCCGCCTCGGTCGTGGTCGGTATCGGCGCGGCCGGAGCCGACTCCGACCTCTCGGACGTGGGCGCGTGGCTGCCCAGCGGCTCCAAGAACCTCGTCGTGCACGTGAACGGCCTGACCGGACGGGTCGACGCCCGGATCACCCTGCCCGGCGGCCAGGACCCCACCACCTTGCAGGTGAGTACGGACGGCAAGACCGTCCTGGTGCTGAACAAGAAGACCGGGCAGCTCAACCAGATCGACCCCCGCCAACTCACCGTCGCCCAGACCTCGCCGGACGGAACCCCCAACCAGGACATCGCCACCGGGGGCGGGAACGCGTGGCGGATCAGCCCCGGCAAGGGGGAGGTGCAGCGCATCGACCCGCGGCCGACCACCGACGCCGCCAACGCACTCGGCTCGTTCGCCACGATCGGACCGCCGATCGTGTTCGAGGACGCCCAGGGAGGGCGCATCCCGCTGGGCAAGAGTCAGGCGGACTCCGACGGCACGCTGTGGGTACCGCTGTCGGCCACCGGTGAGGTGGTGCCGATCCGAGGCTCCGACCGAGGCGCGCCGATCAAGGTCGCCGAGCCCGGACATCCGCTGCTGTTGACCCTCGTCAAGGCCGCGCCGCCGGGCAACGAGGGCGGGCGCAAGTCCGGCGCCGACCGGGTGGTGGTCACCGACGTGACCGCCGGCAAGGCCATGACGCTCACCCAGACGAGCGTCGCGAGCACCTTCAAGCTGCCGACCGACCTGACCAAGGGAGCGCCCGACAGGTTCCTGGTGCCCGGCATCAGTGAGGGCGCGGTCGTGCCCTTCCTGGCCTCCGACACCGGCTCGTTGGCCCTTCTCGACGTCAACAGCGGTTCCATCCAGGCGGCTCCGATACAGACGCAGAAACACACCTACGGAAGCCCGTCGGTGCTCGGCGCCAAGGTCTACGTGCCGGACTTCGACACGGGCGCGCTGCTCGTCTACAACACGGTCCAGGCCAGGTTCGAGGAGCCGATCAAGGTCACCGGCGCCAAGGGCACGCTGGAGACGTACGTCAGCAACGGCCTCCTCTGGGTCAACGACCAAAACAGTGCCGAGGCGGCGGTCGTCGACGTCCAGGGACGCATCCATCGGATCGGCAAGGACGGCGAACCCGGCGCCGACGGTGTCCCGGGCGACCAGGCCACTCCCACCATGACCAAGCCGCCGGGCGCCGGCGCCACCTCCGCTCCGCCCTCGACTCCGCCGTCCTCACAACCGCCCGCCGAGGACCAGCAGTTGCCGGGCGGCGGCGAGGCGCCGCCACAGGACGTGCCCAGCGACGATCCCTTCCCGCCGCCGCCCACGCACGACACGAAGCCCACGCACGACCCGAAGCCCAAGCCCGATCCCAAGCCGCCCACGGACGACACTCCGCAGCTGCCGGTGCCGCTGCCGAGCAAGACCACGCCGGCCGACCCGGTCGAGACTCCCAAGCCGCAGCCGACGAAGACGGCCGGGACGCCCACCGCCCCGGGTACGGCCTCCGCGTCCGCGTCCTCGTCCGCACCGGGCACGACCCAGCCGACCGCCACCACGAGTGCGACCGGTGGCACGAGTCCGACCGGCACGACCCCGCCCTCCACCACCCCGCCGACCACGCCGCCCGAGATGAAGGCGCCCGGCACCCCCAAGGCCACGTCGAGCCAGGGCAAGATCACCCTGACCTTCAGTCCCTCGGAAGGCGCCAAGCCCACCCGGTACACGCTGGGCAACGTGACCGCCGGTCTCAGCGTCACCCCCGACGCCGTCGCTCCCGGCGGCACGATGAAGTTCACCGTCTCCGGAGGCGAGTGCGGCAAGGAGTACAAGTTCTTCGTCACTGCCGAGTTCGCCGGCCAAAAGACGATGAACTCCGGTTGGTCCCAACCCATTCAGCCGTGTGTCAAGCCGCCCAAGCCGGAGAACGTGAGCGTCGCCGTGGCAACCGGCGGGCACGGCGCGACGCTGAAGTGGACGCTCGCCAAGGGCACCGACCCCCAGACCACCTACCAGGTGAAGATCGGCGCGAACACGTACGCCGTCTCCGGGACCTCCTACGTCGCCAAGGGCCTCAAGAACAGCCAAAAGTACGCCGTCACGATCACCGCGAAGAACGCGGCCGGCAGCGGCTCCGCCACCACGACGATCGACCTGACGCCGCCGGCGCGGACTTACAACGTCGGTCCCAACCGGAACAACTCGATCGGCATCGGCATTCACGCCGGGCCACGCATCGACGCCGCCACCCGCAGGGGTGAGATCGGCCCCAACTACACCGGCAGCATCACGGTGCATTGCCAGACCATGGGCCAGAACGTGACCCGCACGGCCACCAACGTGCACAGCGCCGTGTGGGACCGGGTCGACTACAAGTCCATCTCGGGCTACGTCAGCGACCTGTACGTGCGAACCCCCAATTCAGACAACGGCAAGTTCTCGCCTCCGCTCTGGGAGTGCGAGTAACACCCCGGCTTCACCCATCGTGTGATCACTCGCGGGCGGCGGGCTCTTACGCCCGTCGCCCGCCGTTCCACCCAACTGGAGCACCGTGACCCAGCTCGCCACCCCGGCGAACGGCAACCAGCCTGCCGAGGCCCCCCAGTTCCACGCCGGCGACGCCCTGCGGCTGTTCCGAGAGTGCTTTCGCGCGCTCGGAGACAACATCGAACGTGTCGTCGTCGGCAAGCGCGATGTCGTGGACCTCGCCCTGATCGCCCTGTTCGCCGAGGGCCACCTGCTCGTCGAGGACGTGCCCGGCACCGGCAAGACCACGCTGGCCCGGGCGATCTCCGCGTCCATCGACGCGTCCTGGCATCGCATCCAGTTCACCCCGGACCTGTTGCCGTCCGACATCACCGGTGTGTCGATGTTCCGCCAGACCACGAACACCTTCGAATTCCTTCCCGGACCGGTCTTCGCCCACGTGGTGATCGGCGACGAGATCAACCGCGCCTCGCCCAAGACCCAGTCGGCGATGCTCGAGGTGATGGAGGAGGGCCGGATCACCGTCGACGGGACCACCCACGAGGTCCCGCGCCCGTTCATCGTCATCGCGACGCAGAACCCGGTGGACATGTCCGGGACCTATCCGTTGCCCGAAGCCCAGCTCGACCGCTTCCTCATGCGCGTCACCGTCGGCTATCCCGACCTCGCCTCGGAGATCGCGGTCGCCTCCGGCGCGGGTGGCGGGGCGACCATCGAGGGCCTGCCCGTGATCGCGACGGCGCGACACATCCAGGAGTTCGTCCAGGTGGCCCGGCACCGGGTCGGCGCGGCGCAGCCGGTCGTCGACTACGCCGTGCGGCTGGCCCGGGCCACGCGCGAGAACGCGCACACCCGGCTCGGCGCCGGTCCGCGCGGCAGCGTCGCCCTGGTCCGGGCCGCGCGGGTGCGGGCCGCGTCGCAGGAGCGCAACCACATCCTTCCCGAGGACGTCAAAGCGCTGGCCCGACCGATCCTGACCCACCGCCTGCTGCTCGCCCCGGACGCCGAACTCGGCGGTGTCACGGCCGCCGACGTGCTCGACGAGATCCTCGACCGGGTGCCGGCGCCGCAGCCGACCGCTGCGAAGGGTCACGCTTGATGCTCTCCACCGGCGGTCGCGGAATGCTGGCGGTCGGCGCGGTCCTGTGCGGGGCGGGGTGGGGGCTCGGGTACGGCGAGGCCCGGGTGTTGGGGGTCGCCGCGTTGGCCGCGGTCGCCCTCGCGCTGGCGTGGACGGCACCGCGTCCGTCGGTACGGGCCCGGCGTACCGTCGTGCCCACCAAGGTCGCGCGCGGCGACGCCGCCCACGCGGTCGTCGTACTGGTCAACACCGGTACCCGGCCGCTGCGCGGGCTGCGTGCGGAGGACCATGTCGCGGGTGAGCCGGTGTATCCGGCCACGCTGCCGGCGGTGCCCCCGGGGGCCGAGGTCGGCGCCCGCTACCCGCTGCCCACCCATGTCCGCGGCCGGGTCTCGGTCGGCCCCATGTCGTTGGTGCGCGGCGATCCGCTCGGCCTGAGCCGACGCGCGCGCGAACACGGCGCGGTGGAGACCCTGTTGGTGCGACCGCGCACCGTCGCGCTGCCGGTGTTGCCGGCCGGCCGCACCCATCACCTGGAAGGACCCACGTCCGACACGGCCGAGGACGGCACGCTGACCTTCCACTCGTTGCGCGAGTACACCCTCGGCGACGATCTGCGGCGCGTGCACTGGCGTTCGACGGCGCGTACCGGGGTCATGATGGTGCGGCGCATGATCGACGTGAGCCTGCCGGCGACCACGGTCGTATTGGACACCCGCATCGGGTCGTACGCCGGCCGGCCGCCGTGGTCGACGTCGGCGGAGACGTTCGAGGTCGCGGTCGAGGTGGCCGCGTCGGTGGCCGCCGCGGTGGCCGGAAAGAACTTTCCCCTGCACGTGTTCACCGGCGCCGGGCCGCTCACGGGCGCGCAGGATCGCCAAGCCGGTTCCGGACGCCTCCTTGATCTGTTCGCGTTGGTCGAAGCCGACGCCGCACACTCCCTGCGCGACACGTTCGAGATCCTGGAGCGCGGTCGCGACAGCGACACGCTCGTGGTGGTCACCGGCGTCGACTCGGCCGCCGAACTGGAGGGCCTGGGGCGGGTGACGCGTCGTTTCGACCGGGCCGTGGTGATCCGGGTGGCCGCCCCCGGCGGCCCGACACCGGCCGCGCTGCCGCTGCCCGCGCAGGTGACCAGGCTGCTGGTCACCGACCTCGAGGAACTCGCGCGCGCGTGGCACCGCGAGGCGGTGCGATGAGCGGGCCGGGTATTCGTCGTCGCGGGTGGTCGCTGGTCGCGACCACGTCCGCCGCGCTGTGTGTGGGGTTCGCGTTCCGCCGGGTGTTCGGCACGAGCGAGGTGTTGCTCACGGCGACCCTGTCCGCGATCGTGCCGCCCCTCGTGGTCCTGGCCTGCTCCGGCGGCCCCAAACGATTCGTGACGGACGCGGAGAAGGCCCGGGCGACCCGGCCGTTGTGGCCCTCGCTCGTGTTGTCCGCGCTGGCTTGGATGCTGGTCGTCTCCGCGTCGCTCTTTCGCGACCTCGCGGTGGGGCACGTGATTCCCACTCCCGCGGGCATGCGCGACATCGCCACTGCCGTCGTCGACGCGCCCAAGTCGATCCTGACCACCGTGCTGCCCGCGCCCGCCGACGGGGAACTGCTCGTCCTGGTCTCCGCATGCGTTTGGGTCGCGGCCCTCGCGGGCGCCGA
This sequence comes from Embleya sp. NPDC055664, assembly GCF_053618075.1. NCBI lineage: Bacteria > Bacillati > Actinomycetota > Actinomycetes > Kitasatosporales > Streptomycetaceae > Embleya > Embleya sp. NPDC055664. The sequence continues at coordinate 57,021 of NZ_JBSHGZ010000020.1, read as the reverse complement.
ACTCGCGCTGCGTACGGCCACCGTGTCGCTGCCCGCGCTACCCGCGCTGCTCGCGCTGATCGTTCCCGTCATCCTGGGCGTCGGCGGCCCCGGTTCCAATCTTCCGGTCGTGGTCGCCATGATCGGCGCGATCGGACTGCTGCTGTTGATCCGGGCGCCGGAACGGCTGCCACCACTGGGCACGGCTCTGGTCGGTGTACCGATCGTGATCGCCCTGTCGTGTGTCGCGGCCCTGCTCGGCCCCGACCTGCCCGGCACCCGCACCAGGCGCCCGCCCGATCTGCGCGACCTGGTCGCGCTGCCGCAGCCGGAGCGGCTGACGGGCATCAGCCCGCTCGATCGCATCTCCGCGTGGCTGATGTCCCCCGACCAGCCGATGTTCAGCGTCGACGGGCCCAGTGCGCCCGATCGTTACTGGCGGCTGACGGTGCTCGATCGTTACGACGGGTCGAGTTGGTATCCGGTGCGGAATCTGCGCGTCACCGCCGGCCGCGTCCCCGAGTCGCCCGACGGGCGACCACCCGTGCTGTCCACGGTGGTCAACACCGTGACCGTGCGCGACCTCGGCGACATCTGGCTGCCGGGCACCGATCGGCCCACCGAAGTGGACGCACCGGGGCTGGAGTTGCGGGTCGATCCGGACAGCGGGGTGATCGCGAGCGGCTCGGGCCTGCGCTCGGGCACGCGCTACCGGATCGATGCGCGCGTCCCCGCACTGGATCCGGATCGCCTCCAGTTCCTGCCCGCGGCACAGGATCCCGCGAACACGGCCCTGCCCGAGAGCGATGCGATGGGACGGCCGATCCCGGCCCTGGAATCGTTGCGGGCCAAGGCCACCGTCGCCACCTCGGGCAGCACCTTCCCCTACCAGCAGGCACTGCGCCTGGCCCAGTGGCTGCGCGCCAATCACCGTTACGACATCTCCGCGGTGCCCGGCCACTCGTATCGCAACCTCCAGTTCTTCCTGGAGACCACCAAGGAGGGTACGTCGGAGCAATTCGCCACCGCCTTCGCGGTGATGGCACGCACGCTCAATCTGCCCAGCCGGGTGGTCGTGGGCTTCTCGGCCGGACGCGAGGGCGCGAACGGTGTCCGGGAGGTGCGCAGCGGTGACATCGTCGCGTGGCCGGAGGTCGAATTCGAGGGGGTCGGCTGGGTGCCGTTCTTCCCCACGCCCGGACAGGCCACCGACTCGGGCACTCGCAAGCAGGCTCCCGAGCAGAAGGCGCCCGCGACCAGTGCGCCGGCCAAACCGGTCACCCGTGCGGAGAAGGACCGGGAGATCGCCGGGCAGGCGCGCTCGGGCCCCGCGCCCGACACCGCGCCCCGCAGCACCGCGCATCGGGCCGGGACCCGGTGGTGGCTGTTCGTCGCGGCGGGCGTGGGTACGGGCGTCGTCGGGTATCTGGCCGCGGCCGGACTCGGCCCCGTGCTGGCCCGGCGCCGACGTCGCCGGGGCGAGCCTCGTGAGCAGGTCATCGGTGCCTGGCGACAGATCAACGACGACCTGGTGGGGGCGGGGTTGCGTACGAGCGGGTCGCTCACGGTCGGCGAGATCGCCGACTACGGCGCGAGCCGCCTGCCCCCGGAGGCGGGCGCCCGATTGCCCGAACTGGCCTCCCTGGTCAACGACATCGCCTATGGGGATCGCAGGATCGAACAGGCGGACGCGGATGCCGCGTGGCGGGATCGGGCGATCGTGGCGGGCGCCGTGCGCCGGATCGACGGCCGGCCTCGCCCGCACGTCCGGGCCTACCGCAGGATGCGCCCGCGTTCGGTGGCACTGGTATTTCGATCGCCCGACAAAGGACGAGAGTGAGTTCTGACGTGACCATCGACCGACTCGGCGCCTCGGACCCCGCGGACCCGACCGGGAGTGACCCGTCGAGCGGCGGGCCGACCCTGCACGAGCCGAGGTGGTGGGGCCTGGTCCGCGACCAGGCGTCCGCACCGCCGCAGGAGGAGGTGCCCGCGGAGGTCGAATCGGGTCCGACGGGAGTCTTCGTGCCGCCGGCCGTGGTGCCCGACGCGGGGCGCACGCAGTTCATCGCGGCGATCGGCGCGGTCGAGTCGGGAGCGTCACCGGTGGCACCTGCGCCGGGCGACGCCCCGGCGGCGCGGGAACAGGCGGCGCCGGTGCCCGACAACGACGAGACGACGCCCGAACAGCCCGTGCCTGCGCCCGAGGAGACCCCGGCGGCGCGGGAACAGGCCGTGCCGGCGCCCGAGGACACCCCGGCGGCGCCGGAACAGGCGGCGCCCGCACCCGACAACGACGAGACGACGCCCGAACAGCCCGCGTCCGAACCCGAGCCCGTGCCCGCCTCCCACGGCGTCGACGCGGCGCGAGAGCGGGCGGTGCCGGAGGTCGGCGGCGGCGAGGCGGTACCCGAGCAGGTGGCCCCGGTCGCCGGCGATGTCGCTGCGGAATCACGGGAGTTCGCCGCGCCGACCCACGAAGTCGAGGCGGGCCCCGCGTGGTTCCCGCCGGCGAAGCCCGTCGCAGACGTCGCCGAGCCGATCCCCGCTCCTCCCCCGCGGCCGACCGCACCTCCGGCGAGCGCACCGGAATCGGCGGGTGACGTACCGCAGTCGCAGTGGTCCGCCGCGGACACGGGCGAGACGTACGCGCCGTTGTCGCGGGCGTTGGATCCCGCCGCCGAGCACCGACCGATGCCCGCCGGAGCCTGGTCGACGACTCCGGAGCCGAGCGACGACGGCGGGCCCGGATCTCGATCCGACGTCAAGTCGCCGCTCACGCTCCCGATTTCGGAGCCGGAGCCGGATCCGGGGCCGGGAGCGGAGCCGGGACCGGAGCCGGAACCGGAATCGACCGAGGCGTTCGGATGGGACTTCCAACAGGCTTCGACCGAGCCCCACGAGTGGTTTCCCGCGCCCAAGCGCCGTCCGCGCTGGGTCGTGTTCGTGCTCGCGGGCCTGGTCGTGCTCGTGATCGCCTCGGTCGGCATCATCGTCCTGGCGGCCCGGCAGGAGAAGCCTGTCGCGGCGGCGCCGACCGCACCGCCGGCACCGGCCACCATGATGGCGCCGGACGCGGCCGCGCCGTACCGACCCCAGGCCGTGTCCGTCAAGTCGTTCGAGGGGCGCCTGTTGGTCTCCTGGAAGGTCCCGGAGCGCACCGATCTCATCGTCGGGTATCTCGTCGTCGCGCAAAGCCGTGACGGTGCCGTGCAAAAGACCGAGGTGCCGCGCGCCGGGGAGTTGACCGCGGTGTTGGCCGGCCCCGAGGTCGGCGTGAACTCGTGCGTCGTGGTCACCACACTCGTCAGCGGCGAACCGAGCATGATGATGTCCCGCTCGGACCCGGTCTGCCCCCGACCGGCGCCGACGAGGTCCGGCGGCCCGACGACCGGAGGCTCCGCCACACCGAACCAATCGGGAGGCTCCCATGGGTGAGCACACCGCAGTCCCCGCATGGCCCGTGATCCTGATCGAATTGGGCCCGAACGACACCGTGGAGATCGGCGGGGTCCCGGTCCCGGTGGACCCCGGCCGCAACCCGAGGGATGTGGCGTTGGCGGTCGCCGCGGAAACCGCCGGAGTACTCGGTCGCGCGGTGCGGGTCCAGGCCGTCGAGCCGGACGGCACGACCTTCCCGTTGATCGTCGACTCGGCAGGGAATGTCGTCCAGGCCGGGGAACCGGTGCCCGTCAAACCGGCTCGCCGCGGGTTGGGCCTGCGACGCGGACGAACCGGTACGGCGCCGCGCGCGGGGGCGGCTTCGGCTCCCGGGGTCCGGCCCGCCCCACCGCGGGCACCGGAGTACGAACCACCCGCGTTCCCGGGCCTGTCCGGCGGCGCGGAGCCGTCGCGGTCGCCGGTGGACCCGCCGCCGGCGCCGACACCCGCGGTGTCCACCCCGCCGCCGGCGCCGGTGGGACATGGCGACGTGCCGCCGGTCCCGGCCGCGAAAGAGGCCCAGGAGGCATGGCCGGACGAGGGCGGTCGTCGGGACGCGGGGGAGTCGTCGTACATGCCCACGCCGACGCCCGAGCAGCAACGCGCTCTCGGGGTGATCGCCCGGGCGCTCGACCAGGGCGAGCCGGACCGGGCCCTGATCGTCGCCAAGACCATGGCGAGGGCGGCCGCGGCCTCGGGGGACATCGGCGCGGCCGTGGCCACCCGGGAACTGCACGCCTACCTGGCTCTGTTGGCCGACCAAGCCGACTTGGCGGCCCGGCTCTACGACGAGGCCATCGCCCTGTTCGACCCGAGCCTGGTGGATCCCGGCGGCTGGCGGGAGCGGTTGGCCGAGAACGCCCGCTGGTGTCGGTCGCGGGCGGCTCTCGACCGGGTGACGCGGGCCTGACGGCCCGCGTCGGCTCAGGAACGCGTCGCGGGGTCGTGGTCGGGGTGGGCGGTGGTCGCCGCGTGCGCCACCGCCCGCAGGGCGAGCCACAGGTCGATCTGGGTGGCGGGGCAACCGATCAGGCCCGCGCCCAGGCGTTCCTCGATCCGGACCAGGCGCTTGCGCACGCCCGGCCCGGAGATCGCCAGCGCCGCGGCGGTCGGCTCGATCCGGGCGTCGAGGTCGAGCCAGGTCCGCAGGGTTCGCAGATCGTGGGAGCCCGCGTCCGAACCGAGCGGGCGGACCAGATCCTCGGCCCAGGCCCGGACCCGAGGCAACGCCAGCAGATGCTCGACCGTCACCGCTTCGGTGACCGTCCCGCTCTCCTCCGCGCCGGTTCCGACGCCGCCGTCCCGGTCGCTCGCACCGCGCAGCGCCAGGATCCGCAATGCCAGGGACAGTTCGGCCCGAACGGCCAACGAGTCCAGGTTCGTGTCCAGGAGCGCGGCCACGGTCTTCAACCGTGCGATCAACGTGTTGCGGTGCAGGTGCAGTCGGCGTGAGGCACGGCCACCCAGGCGCAGCCAGGTCTCCAGGGTGGTGGCCAGTTCGTCGGCGCCCGGGTCGGCGCGTCGGGCGGGTCGATACGCCCGCAGCGGCGCGAGTCGCCGCCGGGCCCAGGCCACCCCGTCGAGGCCGATCAACTCGTCCGGCGTCGCGTGTTCCTCGAACCCGACCACTCGATCCACTCCCGCCGGCGCCCGCGACACCGCGCGCGCGGCCTGCTCGTAGGCCACCGAGGTGTGTTCGAGGGCGACCGCGTCGCTGACCCCGACCAGGACGTCGACGAACTCCCGGCTCAACCGACCGGCCACCCGGTGGGCCGCCTCGGGTCGTTCCGCCGCGGCGGCGCCACGCTCGCGGGACCCGGCCGGCGATCCGTACGCGGGCACCAGGAACACCAGGCGGTCGGCGTGCGTCAGGTCCGGCGCCCATCGCACGCCGTCGCCGGACAGGCGGTGCGCCGCACGTTCGATGCCGCGACGGCGCTCTTCCGGGAACCGGACCACGAGCACGGCCATCACGTCGGGCAGCGGGGAACCCATGGCCAGCGCGACGTCCCGGGCCGTCGAGGTGTGACCGGTGCTCAGCAGTCGCAGCACCGCCTGGCGACTGCGCGCGTCCGCCTCGGCGCTCCGACGACGCTCGGCCGTCGCGCGCTCCGCGTTCCAGGCCCAGCCGAGCACGGGCACGGTGTCGGCGAGCAGGACCTGCGTCCGTTGCCCGACCCGGCCCGGGTCGACGAGTTGCAGTGTGCCCTGGAATGCGTCGCGCTCGCCGCCGACCCCCAGCGGGATCGCGGGCCCGGTGCCGGCTCGTGATCCGGCGTCGCGGCCGGCGGGATGCGCGGCTTGCCCGAACGCCTCGTGGTGGACGGCCCCTTCGTGGTCCACGATGCGCATGTGGGTGCCGGTGCGGTGGGCGAGCCAGCGCAGCAGGTCGCGGGTGCCGTTCGGGCCGGCCGCCAGGCGCTGCGCGGTGAGCAGGTCGCGCACACGCCGATCGCTCGCGTGCTCGTCGTCGGCGTCCGGGTGGAACGGGTTCGCGTACGCGTCGGTGCGCGCCCCGGCGAGCGGGCCGGGGTGCTCGAAACGGCTCTCGTCGAATCCGGGGTGACCGGTCGCACGCGCGTGTTCGACGCGGCTCGTCTCCGCGTACGTCGCGCTCATGACCGCCGCCCGCACCGCGTGTCGGCGGGCGTACCCGTCGAAGCCTCCCGCGGGAGAATCCTGTCCTGCTCGCTCATACCGGCCCCCGTTCATCCGGCCCGTCGCGGTGTGGACGTGGGTCGGGTGGTTCGCCGGGAAGTACGGGACAGTGCGCCGTGAACGCACCCGAAGCGTGTTCCGCCGCGGTCCCCGTCTACCCGTCACGCCTGCCGGCCCGGCCGGGATCATTGCGTTTTCGCGGCCCTGCGGGCCTCCGCGCCGTGTAAAGCGCATTGCCCAGGATTTTTGACCGGAGGGGAAATCTCGATAAGGCCGAGCGGGTTACCAGAGTTCGGTATACCTTTGGGTAACATCGCTTCGGACGACGGGTTTCCGGGGCATCGTCACCCGGGCATCGAATCCGGCCCGCCATTCGTTCGGCTCGGGCGCGCGGGATTTGCCCACAGCAAATATAACGTGACTATTTCGAAATGTCTCGCACCGGCGAGGACGGCGTGCCGGCGCCTGCCGTGGAGAATTCCCAATCACACACGGTACCGCGTCGGATGCGGCGTGGAATTCCAGGGCCGAGCGCCGGTCGCGAATGCGTGGGCGCGGTGCTTCGGCTACCGTTACGGGCCATGACGTACGTCACCGACCCGCGGGTCGACACCTACATCGAGGCGCTGCCCGAATGGCAACAGGCCATTTGTCGCGAGGTCCGGGACCTGGTGCACGCCGCCGACGACGAGGTGGTAGAGACCATCAAGCGCACCGTCCGGCCCTACTTCGTCCTCCAGGGCAACATCTGCGCACTGCTCGCGGCCAAGGACCACGTCAACGTGTTCCTGTACGACGGCGCCATCGTCCCCGACCCCGAGGGGATCATCACCGGCGGCCACGACAACAAGACCGCCCGCACGGTGGCCGTCCGCGAGGGCGAGACCATCAACGGCCCCGCCCTCAAGGCGATGTTCGAGCAGATCATCGCCAACAACCGCGCGGGCGGTTGGCGCAAGCTCAAGCAATGACCGCCGCAACCGAGCCGGCTAGCGACCGATCATGAAGGCGTCCGGGCGCAGCGCGCGATCGACGATGCGGACGTCGCCCATCCAGGCGTTGACGGTCTGGTCGAGCTTGCCGTCGTACGCGTAGCCGCCCAGCATCCAGGGGAGGTTGAGCGTGGTCAGGCCGTTCGCGCGGGCCGTCGGGTTGCGCACCACGGGGCAGCCGTCGATGTACATCGTGCTCTGCCGGGAGTCGTTCACGACGGCGACGTGCCACCAGGTGTCCAGGGCCAGTTCGTGGCCCCAGTTGGTGGCCGAGCCGTCGCCGTCGAGCGGGTAGACGCACCACTGGAGTTCGCGTCCGCCCGACAGGCTCAGCGTGACCACCGGCTCCTGCGGGTCGCCCTGCGGCTTGCGCGCCTCACCGCTCATCCCCCAGCGGCTCAGCAGCGCCGACCACGCGTCCTTGCCGCCGTCCCAGTCGGCCGGCAGCTTGAAGAACGCCTCGACGGTGTATCCGGAGCGGAACGTCGCCCGGTTCAGCGGCGCGTCGTTCGCGGTCTGGAAGTGGCCGCCGCGCAGCGGGGACTTGCCGCCCGCGAGCCGGACGCTGCCGTGTCCGGGCTGGTCCGGGTGGTACTGCCCGGACCAGCTCACCGACCCGGCCGCGGCGCCCGGCGCCGGAATCAGGGTCAGGTCGTTGCCGCGCCCCGACAGGTCCTTGACGCGCTGCCCGCCGGGCACGGGCGCGCCGTCCCGGTGCGAACCGTCGAAGCGCCAGTAGGCGACCGTGCCGGGCACCACCATGCGGGCGGCCGGACGGGCCGGGCGCTGGGGGATCGGCGCGAAGCGCGCGAAGCGCTTGTCGAAGTCGACCGGCACCGAGAAGTAGTCGTCGGGTCCGGTCAACTCCATCTCGCGGCGCTCGAGTTCGTTGAGGTCGCGGCTGTTGCGACCGAGGATCCACGGGGACAGCGTCTCCACGTCGATGGTGTCGCGGTCCAGGTCGAAGTGGTAAAGCCGGATCATCGCGGCGCCGCCGAAGTAGCGGTTCTGGTAGTTGGTGATGTGCAGGTGTACCTCGTTGCCGGCGTCGTTGCGACGCGTGCTGCGGCCGGCCGGCCAGTAGTGGCCGTTGAGGGTGAGGAAGATCTGGTCGTTGCCCTTGATCAGCTCGTCCCACAACCGGCGGCCGTGGTCGGAGAATTCCGCCTCCCGGCCCGGGACGTCGGCGGAGACCAGTTCGTGGCTGGTCAGGATCACCGGCGAATGCGGGTGGTCCGCCATCACCTTGCGCGCCCACGCGATGCTCGCGGGCGAGGGCCGCCAGTCCAGGGCGAGGACGAGCCATTCCCGTCCCCCGGCCTGGAACAGGTGGTAGGTGTTGTAGCCGTCCGGGGTGGCCCCGCCGAACGAGCGTTTGCCGCGGAAGCGTTGCGGGCCGAACGTGTCCAGGTACGCGGACCGACCGCGCCGGTCGTCGGTGTTGGAATCGATGTCGTGGTTGCCCGCCAGCACGCTGTAGGCCACGCCCTTGCGGTCGAGCACCTCGAACGCCCGGCCGATGCCGTCGAATTCGGGCTTGCGGCCGTTCTGGGTGAGGTCGCCCAGGTGCGCCATGAAGACGATGTTGTCCTCGCGCGCGTGCTCCAGGATGTACCGGAAGGACGCCTCGATCGGCGCGGTGGTGATGCTCGGCTCGTCGAACATGTACTGCGTGTCCGGCATCACCACCAGCGTGAATCGCCGACTGTCGCGGTCCGGACGCCATGCCGGCATGCCCTGGGCGTCCACCGGCGCGTCGGCCGCCGCGCCCTCGGCGCCGCCGTCCGCCCCGGCCGCGGCGGCCGGGGAGATGCCGACCGCCCCCACCGCGGCGGCACCGGCTCCGGCCAGCGCCGCGGAGCGCAGGAACGCCCGCCGGGCGGGCCCGGACAGGGGCGTGACGGGCTGGGGGCAATCGTCGTCGTGCTGCTCGCACATGGTGCTTCTCCGGGCGCAGGCGGGGTTGGGGCATGCGCACGGTATTGGTTGGAAAACCCACGAAGATCATCCACACCGCCAACAACGGCCGACGACCGGGTGAATTCGCCGCCGGCACGCGGCAATGCTCCACCCGCCGTGTCCGCGCCCTCACCCGGGAGCGGATTCACCCCCGACGGCTCTGCGGCACCCGCACCGACGCCATGCCCGCGGCGGTGGCCGCCTGGATCCCCATCTCGGTGTCCTCGAAGACCAGGCAGTCCGCCGGGGCGACGCCCAGGTGCGCGGCGGCGCGGAGGAACCCCTCGGGGTCGGGCTTGGCCCGCGTGTAGTCCTCGGCGCACACCAGCACGTCGAACCGGTCGAGCAGGCCCAGGGTGTCCAGCGACGAGGTGACCGAGTCGCGGGTGCTGCCGGAGACCACGGCGGTCGGTATCCGCCCGCACGCGTCGTCGATGTGCGCGAGTATCCCCGGTACGGGGGTCAGCTGCGGCAGATACTCCCGAAAGAGCAGTTCGCGCCGGCGGGCGACCGCCTCGACCGGCATGGCCAGACCCTGGTCCGCGTTGAGCGAGGCGATGATGTCCGTCACCGTTCGGCCGCCCCAGGCATAGAACAGGTCCTCGGGGAACGCGCAGTCCCACTCGTCGAGGGCCTGCTTCCAGGCCAGATAGTGCAGCGGCATGGAGTCGGCGATGGTTCCGTCGCAGTCGAACAGGTACGCGCGAAACTCACCGGGCGGCAGGGAAATGATCATCGACTCACCGTATACCCGGCCGATCGCCCCTCTGCTACGGTTGCCCGCATGAAGCGCGCTGCCATGATGACGACGACGCCGGAGAGTGTCCCGGCGCGCTGACGGATGTCTTGGTCAAGAAGCCCCGGGGCGAGTGCCCCGGGGCTTCGGCTTGTGGTCACTCGCCCCACATCAGCGAGGAGACCCCCATGTACGACCACCGCAGGCTCGGCCGCGAGTTGGACCTGTTCGACACCGACCCGCTGATCGGCGCGGGACTGCCCTACTGGCTGCCCGACGGCGCCACCGTGCGGCACACCCTCGAGGAGTACATCCGGGGCGCGGAGCGCCGGGCAGGCTACCGGCACGTCTACTCGCCGGTGCTCGGCAAGCGGGAGTTGTACGAGATCTCGGGCCACTGGTCGCACTACAGCGAGGACATGTTCCCGCCGATGGACCTCGGCGGCGAGCAGGTGGTGCTGCGGCCGAGCCTGTGTCCGCACCATGCGGTCATCTATCGCTCCCGCGCCCACAGCTACCGCGAACTTCCGTTGCGGATGGCCGAGTTGGGCGGGATGTATCGCTCCGAGTTGTCCGGCGTCTTGGGCGGGCTGACCCGGGTGCGGGCGATCCAGCTCAACGACGCGCACATCTTCTGCGCCCTCGATCAGGTCGCCGACGAGGCGCGGGCGGCGCTGGAGATGATCCGCCGGGCGTACGGGGCGCTCGGCATCGAGGCGAGCCGCTACCGGCTCTCCCTCCCGGGTCCGGGTGGGAAGTACGTCGCCGCGCCGGAGAAGTGGAGTCGGGCCACCGCGTTGTTGCGGGACGTGCTCGACCGCTCCGGCCTGCCGTACGAGGCGGCGGAGGGGGAGGCCGCGTTCTACGGTCCCAAGATCGACATCCAGGTCACCGACACGGCCGGCCGGGAGTCCACCCTGTCCACCGTCCAGGTCGACTTCCATCAGCCCGAGCGGTTCGACCTGCACTACATCGGCGCCGACGGGGCCCGGCATCGGCCGGTGATGATCCACCGCAGCATCATCGGCAGCGTGGAACGAGCCGTGGCACACCTGATCGAGCAGCACGGCGGGGCGTTCCCCGCCTGGCTCGCGCCGACCCAGGTGGTGGTCCTGCCGATCACCGAGGCCGAGTGGCCGGGCGCCGAGGATGTGGCCCGCCGCTGCGCCGACCTCGGACTGCGGGCCGAGGTCGCGGGCCCGGAACGAGGCAGCCTCGGCGCCCGGATCCGGGAGGCGCGACTGGTCCCGTACCAGGCCGTGATCGGCGCCCGCGAGGCCGCCGCCGACCACGTCGCGCTGCGCCTGCGCGACGGCCGCCGGCTCGACGCGCGACCGGCGGACGACGTACTCGCCCGGATCGCCGCCCTCGTCGCGGCGCACGCGGGCGAACTGTGGGAGGACAAGCACGCCGAGGTGTAGGACCGACGCGAGTCGGGGGGGGGGGGGCGGCGGGGGCCCCCCCCCCCCCCCGGGCCCCCCCCCCCCCGCCCCCCGGCCCCGGACGCGCCCCCGGGGGGGGGGGGGGGGGTGGATACACCCCCCCCCCCCGCGGCCACCC
>NZ_JBSHGZ010000020.1:0-45686 GCF_053618075.1 Embleya sp. NPDC055664 | reverse complement strand
GGGGGCTTCATTGGGCTTTAACTCGCCCGCTGTGGTTTCGCCCGGCGGCGGGTGGGGGCCGCCCGCCCGTTCCCCCCCCCCCCGCGCGCCCCCCCCGACTCCCCCGCGTCAGATGTCCAGGAACCGCACGTCGGCGGCGTTGCGTTGGATGAACCCGCGCCGCGCCTCGACGTCCTCGCCCATCAGGATCGAGAACAGTGCGTCGGCCTGGGCTCCGTCCTCCAGCGTGATGCGACCGAGCACCCGGTGGTCGCGGTCCATGGTCGTCACCCGCAACTCCTCCGCGTTCATCTCGCCGAGCCCCTTGAAACGCTGGATGCTCTCCTCGCGCAGCCGCCTGCCCTCGCGTCGGCCGCGTTCGACGAGCATGTCGCGTTCCCGATCGGCGTAGGCGTACTCGATGTCGCCCCGGCTCCAGGTGATCTTGTACAGCGGCGGGCGGGAGAGGTAGACGTGGCCGGCCTCGATCAGCGGTCGCATGAAGCGGAAGAGGAAGGTCAGGAGCAGGGTGTTGATGTGCCGACCGTCGACGTCGGCGTCGGCCATCAAAATGATCCGGTGGTAGCGCAGCCGGTCGATGTCGAAGTCGTCGTGCACGCCGGTGCCGAAGGCCGAAATGAGGGCCTGGATCTCCTGGTTGTCCAGGATCTTGTCGACGCGGGCCTTCTCGACGTTGAGGATCTTGCCCCGGATCGGCAGGATCGCCTGATATTCGGGATTGCGGCCGGACTTGGCCGAACCACCGGCGGAATCGCCCTCGACGATGAAGATCTCGCAGGCGGCCGGATCGGTGGACCGGCAGTCGGCGAGCTTGCCGGGCAGGGCGATGGATTCCACCAGGCTCTTGCGGCGGGTGAGATCACGGGCCTTGCGCGCGGCGAGCCGGGCGGTCCGGGCCTGGACCGCCTTGCGGACGATCTCCGTCGCGTCGACCGGGTTTCGGGCGAACCAATCGGTCAACTGTTCGTGCACGGCCTTGTGTACGTACGTGCGCGCCTCGGTGTTGCCCAGCCTGGTCTTGGTCTGGCCCTCGAACTGCGGTTCGCCCAGCTTGACCGAGACGATCGCGGTCAGCCCCTCGCGGATGTCCTCGCCGGGCAGGTTCTCGTCCTTGTCCCGCAACAACCGTCGCTCGCGCGCGTAGCGGTTGACCACACCGGTCAGCGCGGCGCGGAAACCCTCCTCGTGCATGCCGCCCTCGCGGGTGTGGATGGCGTTGGCATAGGAGTACACCCCCTCGCTGAACCGGGAGTTCCACTGCATCGCGACCTCGACGGACACCGACTGCGCCGCGTCCTCGGCCCGGATGGAGACGACCGACGGGTGCACCGGCTCGCCCTTGCCGGCGTTGAGGTGGGTGACGAAGTCGACGATGCCGCCCTGATAGCGGTACTCGACGGACCGGGCCGGCTCGTCGGCGCCGGGCGTGCGTGCGCCGTGGCGTGCGTCGGTCAGCGTCAGGGTCAGGCCCCTGGTGAGGAAGGCCATCTCCTGGAGGCGACGGGCCAGGGTCTCGAACGAGTACTCGGTGCTCTCGAACACGTCCGGGTCGGCCCGGAAGGTCAGCGAGGTGCCGGTGTCGGAGACGGCCTCGTGCCGGACCAGTTCGGTGACGGGCACACCCCGGCGGTAGTCCTGGGTCCACCGCCGGCCGTCGGCGCGAATCTCCACCGACAGGTGCGTGGACAGCGCGTTGACCACGGACAACCCGACACCGTGCAACCCGCCGGAGACCGCGTAGCCGCCACCCCCGAACTTGCCGCCCGCGTGCAGCACGGTCAGCACCAGTTCGACGGCCGGTAGCCCCTTCTCCGGGTGCAGCCCGACCGGAATCCCGCGCCCGTTGTCCACCACCCGCACGGCGCCGTCGCCCAGGAGCGTGACATCGATGCGATCCGCGACACCGGCGAGGGCCTCGTCGACGGAGTTGTCCACGATCTCCTGCACCATGTGATGCAGCCCGCGCTCGCCGGTCGAGCCGATGTACATCCCCGGCCGGCGGCGCACCGCGTCCAGCCCGTCCAACACGGTGATCGCGCCGGCGTCGTACGCCGGGCCCTGCCTCCCGCCGCCGTCGGACGACGCGACGGCGGAAAGGCTGCCGGAATCAGTCACAAGGCTCTCTTTTCTGGCATCACGAATCACGCTCCCGCCGCGATGGCGGGAGCGGTCGTGTCGTCGGGTGATACACCGGCCCCGGACAGGCCGAACAAGCCCCGAGGCGCGGGAGTTTCCTCACCTCGGGAACTAGTCCAGCATACCCAACGTGGACCTGAACACCAGATCTTCAGGGCTTCTATACGCCTTTCTGAGCGCCTGAAATCCAATGAGCCAACTCCCCCTACCCAAACCAGCCTTCCAGGCCGTTAGATCGCCATACAGCACTTCGCCTCGACACGGGTCGACCCCACGCCGACCATCCGGCCCGACACACGGCAGGATCGTCCTCACCGCGGCTCGGCCGCGGTGAGACACCACCCGTCCCGATTCCGCGGAGGCTTTGCACACATGGGCGACAACGGCACCGACACCTGGACGCGGCGCATGGACGATCTATGGGCCGACTTCGACGCGCATCAGCCGGACGACTTCGTGGCCGCCGTTCGGGCGCTGGTCGACGAGCGGCCCGACGACGACGCGGTCGCGGCCTACTGGATGGGGTCGGCGTACGACTCGACCGGCTACGAGGCCGAGGCGGCGCCGCACTATCGGCGCGCGTTCGCCCTCGGGCTGCCCGAGGACATGCGGCGCCCCGCCACGATCCAGTTCGCCGGCACGCTGCGCAACCTCGGCGAACTCGCCGAAAGCGTCGCGCTGTTGACTGCCGAGCGGGAGGCCGGATCCGACCACCTCGACGACGCGCTGGCCGCGTTCCTGGCCCTGTCCCTGGTCGACTCCGGGCGCGAACGCGAAGCGGTCGGCCTGGCCCTGGGCGCGCTGGCGCCGCACCTGCCCCGCTACACCCGCTCGGTCACCAACTACGCCCGCGCCCTGGTCGAGAACGCGGAACCCACGACGGCCGGCTGAGCGTCGCCCGCATCGGCCGGACGCCGACGCGCGTCGAGCCCGGTGCGCAGGGCCCCGGCCAACGCCTCCAGCGCCCGCCGCCACGCGTGCCCCGGCGGGGTCGCGTAGCCGATCACGAGCGCCGCCGGCCGGGTCGGGTCCGGGTCGTGCCAATAGCCCTGGTCGTGCAGGCCGTGCAGGCGCAGGCCGAACCGGGCCGCCGCGGCGATCACCCGGCGCTCGTGGTCGGCCGAGGGCAGCGTGAGCAGTGCGTGCAGGCCGGCCGCGATGCCGCTCAGGGGCGTGTCGGTCACGGCCGCCACACACTCCGCGAGGTCGGCCCGGCGGCGCGCGTAGCCGAGTCGGACGCGCCGGACGTGCCGGTCGTGGTCGCCCCGCCGAATCAGGTCGGCCAGGGCCAGTTGCTCGATCGCGGACGGCGCCGCGCCGGTCTCGACCACCGCCCGCAGCACGGCGTCGCGCAGCGTGGCCGGGACGACCAGCCAACCGATCCGCACCCCCGGGGCCGGCGTCTTGCTCGCGGCGCCGGCGAGGACGACCCGGTCCGGATCGAGCGCCTGGAGCGCGCCGACGGGGCGGCCCCGATAGCGGAACTCGCCGTCGTAGTCGTCCTCCACGATGTATCCGCGGCAGCGCCGCGCCCATGCGACGAACGCCGCGCGCCGCCGGGCCGAGAGCACCACGCCCAGCGGATGCCGATGCGCGGGCGTGAGCAGCACGGCCCTTACATCCGACGGCAGTTCGTCGGGATCGGCGCCGTGCCCGTCGACGGCCGGCGGGATCGGGACGACGCCGGCCGCGCGCAGGAGATCCCGGTGTCGGGCCAGACCGGGCTCCTCGGTCGCCGCGCACCGCGCACCCGAGGCGGCCAACGCCCGCCCCACGACGGCCAGTGCGTGCCCGAAGCCGGTCGTGATCACCACCGCGTCCGGCGTCGCCCGCACACCCCGGGTGCGGGCGACGTAGTCCGCGATCGTGGCCCGCAACTCCGGCACGCCGCCCGGCTCGGGCTGACCCGGCACTCGCGCGTCCAACTCCGCCACGACCCGGCGCACACTCGCCGCCCACCGATCACGCGGAAAGGAGGTGAGATCGGGCAACCCCGGCCGCAGGTCGAACATCGGCCCACCACGCGGGGGCACCGTCGCCGACACGGTTTCGCCGCCCCGCCCGACCGCGACCGCGACCACCCTGGTCGCCGAGCCGGTCACCGCCACCAACCAGCCCTCGGCGGCCAGTTACCCGTACACCCCGACCACGGTCCCCCGCGCCACCCCGAGATCGGCGGCCGGACTGCGGCTACCCGGCAACCGCGTGCCCGCCGGCAACCGCCCGGACCGCACCGCCTCCCGCAACGCCGCTTCCAACGCCCGCCCGACCCCACCGTCCGCACGCACGACATCAAGATGCAGATCGAGCCCACCGACCCCCACCGACCGCTCCACCGACACGCCCCACCTCCCGCAGACGAACGACCGACCGGGACCCCCTCGCGTCCCCCAGCCTACGAAGCAGCCGGCGAGCATCGAGGCAGGCGGGTCGCCACAGCCTTCGCGGCCGTCACCGCCGGTTCTTCAGGTGATGCGGATGCGTCGACACCGGTGGTCGCGCGTGCCCCTCCCGCAACCACGCCGGCGTACCGTTCGCGCCGGTCGCGCCCGTCGCGGCACCCGTCTCCTCCGGCGCGCCCGCCGCCGTCGCGCCCGAGCCCGGCGCCGATTCGGCGGTCGCGTTCTCCAGGAACCGCAACAGTTCCACCGGGAACGGCAGTACGACGGTCGAGTTCTTCTCGGCCGCCACCTCGACGATGGTCTGGAGCAGGCGCAGTTGCAGTGCCGCCGGACTGCTCGACATCACCGTCGCCGCCGAGGCCAGCTTGCGCGACGCCTGGAACTCGCCGTCGGCGGTGATGATCCGCGAGCGCCGCTCACGCTCCGCCTCGGCCTGCCTCGACATCGAGCGCTTCATCGACTCGGGCAGTGCCACGTCCTTGATCTCCACCCGGTCGATCTCCACGCCCCAGCCCACCGCGGGCGAGTCGATCATCAGCGCCAGCCCCTGATTCAGCGCCTCACGATTGGACAGCAGGTCGTCCAGGTCGCTCTTGCCGATGATCGAGCGCAACGACGTCTGCGCGACCTGCGACACCGCGAACTCGTAGTCCTGTACCTCGACCGTCGCCTTGACCGGATCGTTCACCCGGAAGTACACGACGGCGTCGACCCGGACGGTGACGTTGTCCCGGGTGATGCCGTCCTGGGCGGGAATCGGCATGGTCACGATCTGGGTGTTGATCTTCCGCAAACGGTCCACGACCGGCACGATCCGGGTCAGCCCGGCCGTACGGATCGGCTCCTGCACGCGGCCGAGGCGGAAGACCACGCCGCGTTCGTATTGGCGGATCACGCGCAGCCCGGTCGCGGCGAGCAGCCCGACCAGCGCGACGATGCCGCAGACGAGAATGATGATCACGAGCGCCACGGTCATGGCCGACTCCGGTGCCGAAACGACTGTCCCGAGCATGCGGGCGTCCCCGAGCACTCCCTGCTCCCCCACTGTAACTCCGGCCCCGGCCCACCGAAGGCCCTCGGCTACCGCCCGTCGCCGCTCCCGGCCGCGGCCCGATCCGCCGCCTCCGCCTCGCGTCGCCACAGCGCGCTCGGCCACCACATCCGGTGCCGCAGGTCGAGCGTCAGCGCCGTGACCACCACCGACCGCACCACCAGGGTGTCGAGCAGGACACCCAGCGCGACCGCGAAGCCGATCTCGGCGAATCCGACGATCGGCAGCGTGGCCAACGCGGCGAACGTGCCCGCGAGCACGAGGCCGGCCGAGGTGATCACCCCGCCGGTCGCGGCCAGACCGGTCAGCGCACCGGTGCGGGTGTCCGTGCGTATGCTCTCCTCGCGTACCCGGGTGCTCAGGAAGATGTTGTAGTCGATGCCCAGGGCGACCAGGAAGACGAACACGAGCAGCGCGAACGAGGTGTCCTCGGCCGCGAAGTCGAACACGTGGCGAAACACCAGCGCGCTGATCCCGAGCGCCGCGGCGAACGACAACACCACCGTCGCGATCAGCACCACCGGCGCCACCACGGCCCGCAGCAGCAGCGCCAGGATGATCAGTACGACGGCCAGGATGACCGGGATCAGCACCTTCTCGTCCCGGACCGAGGCCCGGTTGCTGTCGAGTTGGGCCGCTGTGCCGCCGCCGACGAGGGCGTCGGCGCGCGGCACCGCGTGCACCGCGGAGCGCGCGGCGTCGACCGTGTCCCGGGCCGCGCCGCTGTCGGCGGCGTCGGTCAGCGTCGCCTCCACGTACGAGCGTCCGTCGCGCTCGGCCGGTACGCCCGGTGGCATGGTGACGCTGTCGGCGACCACTCCGGGGACGGCGGCGAGCGAGGCGCGGACCGCGTCCAGCGACGCGGTGTTCGCGACCACCTGGAGCGGTTGTCCGGTGCCGGCGGGGAAGTAGCGGGCCTGGACCTTCTGGCCGACCACCGAGTCGGGGGTGCCGGTGAAGCTCTCGGCGGTGGTCAGGCCAGAGGCGTTCAGCGAGATCAGGCCGAAGGACAGCGCGGCCAGGATGGCGACGGTGGTGATCCACACGGTGCGTGGGCGGCGGGCGATGCGGCGGCCTGTCCGGGCCCACAGTCCGGTCTCGGTCGGCTCGGGCGAGCCCAGGTGCGGGACGGCGGGCCAAAAGATCCACCGCCCGGTGATCAGCAATACCGCCGGGAACAGGGTCAACATCGCGAGCAGCGCCACCGCCACGCCGATCGCGGCCACCGGTCCCAGGCCGTTGGTGGAGTTCATCTCGGCGGCGAGCAGGCACAACATGCCGACGATCACGGTGGAGGCGCTGGCGATCACGGCGGGTCCGGCCCGGTGCAGGGCCAGCGCCATCGCCTCGTGTCGATCCTCGTGCCGACGCAGTTCCTCCCGGTAGCGGGCGACGAGGAGCAACGCGTAATCGGTGCCGGCGCCGAAGACCAGCACGGTCAGGATGCCCGCGCTCTGCGCGTTGACCACGAGCGAGGCGTGTCGGGCCAGTACGTAGATCACCGCCTGTGCGGCGAACAGCGCGCCTACCACGCAGACCACCGGGACCAGGAGCAGCGTCGGACTGCGGTAAGTGCACAGGAGGATCACCACGACCACGCCGAGGGCGGCGAACAGCAGGGTTCCGTCGATGCCCTGGAACGCGTCGCTGCTGTCGGCGGCGACGCCGCCGGGGCCGGTGATGTGCGCTTCCAGGCCGTCGTCGGGGTGGTCCGTCACGATCGGCCGGATCTGATCCACCGCCTTGGCGATGCTGTTCCAGCCGTTGTCACCGAAGGTGATCGGAACCAGGATCACCTTCGCGCGCGGGGCGGCGAGGCGGTCGGGCAGGGGACCCTGTACCTGGGAGCCGACGATGCCGTGGGCGGTCAGGGTGCGCAGGTGCTCGGCGTCGGCGGCGATGGTCGCGTCGTCGGTCGGGGTCAGGCCGGAGTCGCGCGCGAACACCACGACGGCGGTGACGTTTTGCGGCAGGAACGCCTTCGATTCGTCGACGACCCTGGTCGACTCGGCGTTGCCGGGCAACCACGCGGAGGCGTCGTTCTTCTCCGCGTCGGTCAGCTTGCTCGCGGCCGAAGCGGCCGCGACGAGGACCACGATCCAGAGCACAAGGATGATCCACTTGGCACGCCGTCCGCAGACCAGCCGCGCGGCTCTGCCCGCACCACCCATCCCCCACACCTCCACCGCTCGAACGTGATGTGGTGTCGCCCGAGGTGCACTCTCCCCAGGATGGCATCGGCCGGCGGATCCCGCCCCCGCCGGCGCCGGCGCCGGCCGATCGCACTCGCGTGCGCGACCCTGGACGACATGAGCGACAAGGCACACGGCCGCTTCGACCTCGTCGTCGAGGCGTACCGTCCCGGTGACACATATCGGCTGGTCATGCTCGCCGACGGCACCTACCGTCGACTGCACGACCGGGGCGAACTCGACGCCCTCGCCGCCGAACTGGGCCTCGACCCCGCCGACCGCGACCAGGTCGCCTGGGAGGGCGGCGACGAGTGGCCCACGCACGACGGCGGTTGATCCATCCACGGCCGACCGCATGATCGACCACGGCCGTTCCCGGTGCGTCAAGAGGCAACCGAGAACCAACCGTAAGCGAGTCTTTACGCGCCGTCGGAGCTTCTCGAAGCCCATGGACGACTTTCGCCGACCCGC
The DNA here is from genome assembly GCF_053618075.1 of Embleya sp. NPDC055664. Lineage (NCBI taxonomy): Bacteria > Bacillati > Actinomycetota > Actinomycetes > Kitasatosporales > Streptomycetaceae > Embleya > Embleya sp. NPDC055664. Next base: position 37,434 of record NZ_JBSHGZ010000020.1, on the reverse strand, counting down.
CGTCGGCTCGATGTCGCCCCTGCGTCGACACCATCACGACACTGTGTAGCCGCATATTTCCGGTGGGTAACATTTACTCGGGCGCCCGCGCGTGGCGCCGGCCGGCCGTCGAGCGCATACCTCCCCCACCCATGCCCGACTCCGTTCCGCCTCCGTTCCGCCTCCAGGTGTCCCACCGGGCGGCGTCGCGGCGGAGTGCGGGACCGGCCTCCGGTTACCCGTGGTAAACCTCACGCGTCGCAATGGGCCATCTCACGTTGGCTCGTATTCACCTGTTCCGGAGACGGCTCGCGAACCTAGTTTTCATTTCGCCTTCCATGCGCTATCGGGCAAATCTCCGGCCCGGCACGGGTCGCAATAGGCGGCACGACCGTGATCTTCCCGGTCAAGAATGATCACGACTTCGAATTGCACAGAGAGCCGAACCCAAGGCGCCGCCACGGCGTTCTTCGGCTCTCCGGCCGTTCGCCGGAATCCACCGCGCGAAACGGCCGCGTCGGCTCGTCTCGGGCCGTTTCGGCGGGTGCTTCCTGGTCCTTGAATACGTCTTCACCTGCACCGATGGCGCCTGCAAGTCGCGCCCTTCCCCGTAGCGCCGGTCACGCGCGGGCGGTGTCGCAGCGGTCCTCCATACCTGTCGTGTATGTCGATCTTCAGGCATGTTCGATGGAATCTCATTATTCAACCGGGTTTACATAAATCCCCGACGAGGACGAGTCATGACCCGTATGAGAACCACTCCAGGACCGGTGAACTCGGTCGTGACCCCGGGGGCCTCACCCCCGACGGCCACTCTCGACAAGTCGCCGATCCGTGTACTTCCCCATTTCTTCGAGCGGTCCTGCGATCGCAATCCCGAGGCGGTCGCCGTCGTCTGCGAGAACACCTCGTTGAGTTACGCGGAGCTGGACCGCAGAGCCAACCGCTTGGCGAATCTGCTTCGGGACCGCGGCGCCGCTCCGGGCCGCACCGTCGGAATCCTCCTCGAACGTTCGCTCGATGCCTACGTCGCCCTGCTCGGCGTGATCAAGTCGGGCGCCGCCTACGTCCCCCTCGACCCGTCGTTCCCGGCCGAACGGGTCGCCTTCATCGCCCGGGACGCCGACCTGTGCGATCTGGTCAGTACGTCCGAGATGCGCGGGCGCACCGCGGAGGCGACCTGCCCGCTGCTCGAACTCGACGTCGCGGCACACGACTTGGCCCGACAACCGGACGATCGGCCCGACGTCCGGATCGACCCGGGCTCGTGGTCCTACGTGATCTACACCTCCGGGACCACGGGCCGCCCCAAGGGCGTGGCCGTATCGCACGCGAGCATCGCCAACTTCCTGCACGTGGTCACCCCGATCTATCGGGTGAGCGCCCGGGACCGGGTCTATCAAGGGCTCTCGATCGCGTTCGACTTCTCGGTCGAGGAGATCTGGCCGGCCTGGATCGCCGGGGCGACCCTGATCTCCGGTCCCACCGACGGTGGTCGGGTCGGCCAGGGGCTGAGCGACTTCCTGCTGGAGCACCGGATCACGGTGCTGTGCTGCGTACCCACCCTGCTGACCACCATCGAGGGCGAATTCCCACTCCTGCGCAGCCTGTTGGTCAGCGGCGAGGCCTGCCCGCCGGACCTGGTCCGGCGCTGGTCGCGACCGGATCGGCGCATCCTCAACGCGTACGGACCCACCGAGACCACCGTCACCGCGACCTGTGGCGAACTGGGCCCGAACCGGCCGGTGACGATCGGCGTACCGCTGCCGACCTACCGGGTCTACATCCTCGACGAGCAGCTGCGCCCCGTCGACGAGGGCGCGGGCGGGGAGATCTGCGTCGGCGGTCCGGGTGTGGCGGTCGGCTACGTCAATCGCCCCGACCTGACCGCCGAGCGGTTCGTGACCAACCCGATCGAGGCCGAACGCGCCGATGTGCCGAGGATCTACCGCACCGGCGACCTCGGCCGGTTCACCGCGACGGGCGAGATCGAATACCTCGGCCGGGTCGACACCCAGCTCAAGATCCGCGGCTATCGCATCGAGGCGGCCGAGATCGAGGAGGTGCTGCGCGAGGACCCCGCGATCGAGAACGCGGTGGTGACCCCGCTGGAGCGGGACGGCGTCGTGCAGGACCTGGTCGGCTACGTGACACTCGTCGGCGGCGGCGACGGGGCGTCGGCCCCCGCCTGTGACGCCTTGCGGGCCCGGTTGCGGGTGGCCCTGCAGAGCAGGTTGCCCGCGTACATGATCCCGTCCTACGTCGAGGTACTGCCCGAATTCCCGTTGCTGGCCGCGGACAAGGTCGACCGCGCCGCGCTGCCCGCGCCGGCCTCCGCGCCGCTGAACCGGCGCACCGGTGCCCACGTCGCGCCCGAGACGGCGCTGGAGCGGCACCTGGCCCGGGCCTGGGCGGACGTGCTCGGCGGCGCGGAGATCTCCGTCGAGGACGACTTCTTCTGCGACCTCGGCGGCCACTCCATGGCGGCGGCCCGGCTGATCTCCCGGCTGCGCCGGGAAGCGGAGTTGCGCGGCGTGGCGATGGGCGACCTGTACGCCCACCCCACCATTCGCGGCCTGGCCCGGCACGTCGAGGCCGAGGCGGCGGCCGAGGAGCGGGCGGCCGGTGTCGCGCGGCAACCCGCCATCCCCGCGCCGGCGCCGCTGCGGCACGGCAGCCGGCGGGTATTCGCCTGCGGTGTCGCGCAGTTCGTCGCGCTGTACGCGTGGCTGCTCGCCCTGGGCCTGCCCGCGGTCGTGCTGCTGTACCGGGTGTTCCTGGCCTGGGACCTGCCGATCCACGAGCCCGCGCCCGGCGGCCTGCTCGACCGCCTCACCCACCTGTACCTGCCCGGGTTCATCGCCCTGGAGGTGGGATGGATCGTCGCGAGCCTGCTCGTCACGCTGTTCGCCGCGCGGTTGTTGATGCTCGGCGTACGCCCCGGGTGGTATCCGCTGTGGGGCGTGACCTACCTGCGGTTTTGGCTGTACGGCCGGATGCTCGCCTTCAGTCCGCTCGCGTTCTTGACCGGATCCCCGCTCCTGGCACCCTGGTTGCGGCTGGTCGGCGCCCGGGTCGGCCGCGGCTGCCATGTGTCGGCGGTGCTCGGGCTGCCCGCGTTCGTGGAGATCGGCGACGGGACGAGCATCGGCTACGGCGCACGCCTCCAGCCGTACGTGGTCGAGCACGGGTGGTTGCGGCTGGCGCCGGTCCGCATCGGCGCCGGCTGCTTCGTCGGGACCAACAGCGTCGTGCTCGCGGGCGCGGTGATCGGCGACCGCACCTCGGTCGGCGAGCAGTCGTTGGTTCCGGCGGACCACGTGTTGCCCGCCGACGAGCACTGGGCCGGCTCACCCGTCACCCGCCAGGAGGGGGCGCCGGCCCTGCTCGACGCGATGGCGGCCGAGGACGACGGCCGAGCCTGGCCGCTGCGGGTTCTGATCGGATTCGGCGCCGGCGCCGTACTGCTCGCCCTGGTACCGCTGTTGGTCGCCGGTGCCGCGGGCGCGCTCGTGGGGGTCGTCGCCTGGCGGTACGGCTTCGGCTGGGCGATCGCCGCCACGCTCCCGGCCGGGCCGCTGGTGGTGCTGTTCACATGTGTGCTGGTGCTGGTGGTCAAGCGGGTGGTGCTGCCGCGCTCCCGGGTCGGCATCCATCCCGAACGCAGCGGCCTGGGCATGCGCAAGTGGATCGGCGACGGCATGATGACGGCCAGTCTGACGCTGACCCACGCGCTCTACTCGACGTTGTACCTCGTCCCGTTCCTGCGCCTGCTCGGTGCCCGAACCGGGCGCTGGTCCGAGGTGGCCACGGTCAGCTTCGTCGACCCCGAGATGCTGATCATCGGCGAGCGCAGCTTCGTGGCGGACGTCAGCGTGGTCGGCCCGGCCGTGTTCCATCACGGGCAGGTCGCGCTCGCCCCGGCCGAGATCGGCGCGCGCAGTTTCGTCGGCAACGGCGCGCTCGTTCCCGGCGCGTGCCGGCTCGGCGAGAACAGCCTGCTCGGCGTGCACTCGCTCGCGCCGACCCGGCCGATCGACCCCGAGACCACCTGGCTCGGTTCGCCCGCGATCTTTTTGCCCCGTCGCGAGGAGAGCCGGGAGTTCCCGGCGAAGTTGACGTACGACCCCAGCCGGGGGCTGATCGCGGCCCGGTTGGCGATCGAGTACTTCCGGGTGACGCTGCCCGCCACGATCGCCGCGCTGGGCGCGCTCGGCAGTCTGTACGCGGCCGTCCGGCTCGCCGGGGTGTGCTCGCCGTGGGTGCTGTTCCTGCTCGGTCCGGCCCTGTTCCTGGCCGTCGGGGTCGGCTCCACGCTGGTCGCGGCGGTGCTGAAGTGGCTGGTCATCGGCCGCTATCGGGCCAGGGTCGAACCGTTGTGGAGCATCTGGGTGCGCCGCACGGAGCTGATCACCGGGCTGTACGAGAACCTGGTCGTACCGAGCCTGCTCAACCTTCTCACCGGCACCCCCCTGATGGGCCCGGTGTTGCGGCTGTTCGGCGCCCGGATCGGCCGGCGGGTCTGGCTCGGCACCACGTATCTGACCGAGTTCGACCTGGTCGAGGTGGGCGACGACGCGGCGGTGGCGGAGGTGACGTCGCTGCAGACCCACCTGTTCGAGGACCGCGTGATGAAGATGTCCGAGGTCCGGATCGGCGCGGGTGCCTCGGTCGGCACCCGGTCCGTCGTGCTCTACGACGCACGGGTCGGCGCGGGCGCCTCGCTCGACGCACTGTCCCTGGTGATGAAGGGCGAACACCTGCCCGACGAGACCCGGTGGCGCGGCATCCCGGCCCGCCCCGGGTGAGACACCCCGGTCCTCGTCCCCATTCCCGTCCCCCATCCCCCATGTCCCGTAGTCCCCATCGGAGAGATCCCCATGACGCTTGCCCAGGTCACCATGACCGAGCCCCACGTGGCGTGCGACCTACCCGGTCCGCGCTCCGCCGAACTGCTCGCGCGCCAAGCCCGGCGCGAGTCCAACGCCCGTACATATCCGCGTAATCTGCCCATCGCGCTGGCCGAGGCCGCCGGCAGCTTCGTGCGCGATGTCGACGGCAACGTCTTCATCGACTTCCTCGCCGGCGCCGGTGTGCTTTCCCTGGGCCACAACCACCCCGAGCTGGTCCGCTCCGTCACCGCGCAACTGGGTGTGCTCACCCACGGGTTGGATTTCCCGACGCCGGTCAAGGACGCGTTCCTGGAGGCCCAGCTGTCCATGCTGCCCGCCGGGATGCGCGAGCGTACGAAGGTGCACTTCTGCGGCCCCACCGGGGCCAACGCCATCGAGGCGGCGATCAAGCTCTGCAAGATCGCCACCGGTCGCGGCGACGTCGTCACGTTCCAGGGCGGCTTCCACGGCAGCACACACGCCGCCATGGCGCTGACCGGTCTGGTCTCGGCGAAGCGGCCCGTCCCCAACGGCGTGCCCGGCACCCACTTCTTCCCGTTCTCCTACTGCGGCCGGTGCCCGCTGGCCCTGAGCCCCGACACGTGCACCACAAACTGCGTGGCCTACCTGGAGCGTTCGCTCACCGACGGCAACGCCGGCATCCCGCTGCCCGCCGCGGTGCTCCTCGAACTCGTGCAGGGCGAGGGCGGCGTGGTGCCCGCGACCGCCGACTTCGTCCGCCGACTGCGGGCGCTCACTCGGGAGTTGCGAATCCCGTTGATCGTCGACGAGGTGCAGACCGGCTGCGGGCGCACCGGAACCTGGTTCGCGTTCGAGCAGTACGGGATCGAACCGGACGTCGTGGTCGCCTCCAAGGCGCTCAGCGGCATCGGCACCCCGATCGCGGTGATCCTGTACGACGACGCGCTCGACGGCTGGGCGGCCGGCGCGCACATCGGCACCTTCCGGGGCAACCAACTCGCCTTCGCCGCCGGGGTCGAGGCCGTGCGCATCGTGCGGCGCGACGACATCCTGGGCAACGTGCGTCGGCGCGGCGCGCAGATCGCCGACCGGCTCACGCCACTGATGGCCGACCCCTGGGTACGCGAGGTGCGCGGCCGGGGCCTGATGTGGGGCATCGAGATCGCGGACCCGGAAACCGGGCTGCCCGCCGCGGACTTCGCCCGCGCGATCCAGGCCCGGGCGCTGCGCCGGGGGCTGATCGTCGAGCGCGGCGGACGCGAGGACTGCGTGGTGCGGATCCTCCCGCCGCTCAACGTCACCGCCGAGGTCGTGGACACCGCGTGCACGATCCTGGTCGACGCCGTCGAAGCCGGTCACCCGTAGGCCCATCCGCACCGGGCCACCGGCCGACCCGGCGCCGACCGGCCGCCCGTCCGGGGCGGCCTCGAGGAGACCTCACTCCATGGTTCTCATCGTGCAGAAATACGGCGGCTCCTCGGTGCACAGCATCGAGCGCGTCAAGCAGGTCGCCGAACGCGTGGTAGCCACGCGTCACGAGGGTCACGACGTCGTCGTGGTGTTGTCCGCCATGGGCGACACCACCGACGAACTGCTCGACCTGGCACGGAAGATCTCGCCCTTCCCGCACCCGCGCGAGCTGGACATGTTGTTCACCTCGGGCGAGCGCATCTCCAACGCGCTGGCCGCGATGGCGATCCGCGACCTGGGTGCGCGGGCGTGTTCGTTGTCCGGCCCACAGGCGGGCGTATTCACCACCGCCGAATACGGCAGAGCGCAGATCGTCGAGGTGGTACCGCATCGGGTGCGGCGCGAACTCGACCGGGGCTGCATCGTGTTGGTCGCCGGATTCCAGGGCCTGAGCCGGGACACCGACGACATCACCACGCTGGGCCGCGGCGGTTCCGACACCACGGCCATCGCGCTGGCCGCCGCGCTCAAGGCCGACGTCTGCGAGATCTACACGGACGTGGACGGCGTGTACAGCGCGGATCCCCGGATCGTGCCGAGCGCGCGGCTGCTCGACCACATCACCTACGACGCCATGCAGGAGATGGCGGCGTCGGGGAGTCGGGTGCTGGCCCTGCGCTCGGTCGAGTACGCCCGTCGCTGGGGCGTACCGATCCAGGTCCGGTCCTCGTACGGGGACAAGCCCGGAACCACCGTGTCCGGCGCGCCCGACGACGCCGGCGCGGAACCGTCGCGAATCACCGGCGTCGCGCACGACCTGTCCGGCGCGAAGGTCACCGTGCACGGGGTCCCGGACGGCGCGGGGGCGGTGGGCCGACTGGTCCGCGCGGTCGCCGACGCCGGGGGCGAGATCGACATGGTGGTGCGGAACGCGGCACGAGCGGACGACGCCCGCGCCGATCTGACGTTCGTCCTGCCCGAACAGGGCGTGGCCGCCGCGCTGGCCGCACTCGATGCGATACGCGCCGAACTCGGCTTCGAGGGGGTGAGCCAGGACGCCGACGTCGGCAAGGTCTCGCTGATCGGCACCGGCATGCGGGCCGGTCCGGGGGTCACCGCGACCTTCTGCGAGACGCTGGCGGCCGTGGGCGTCAACATCGAGATCATGTCGACGTCGGAGATCCGGATCTCCGTCCTGTGCCGCACCGCCCAGGTGGTCGACGCGGTGCGCGCGCTGCACACCGCGTTCGACCTCGACACGACGGAGGAGGCCCTGGTCCACGCGGGTTCGGGCCGCTGATCGTCGGCCCACCGCAGACCGCCGGCGCCGGGAGTGTGTTCCGGCGCCGGCGGCCGTCGGTTCCACCTGGAAAATCCCGGCCTCGCGCCCGTTCGTCGTTCGCTACGCTGCGCAGATGGCGACTGACGGGGGTTCGGGAGATGCCGGGGTCGAACAGACGCCCACCCAGGGGCGGTTGGGGTCTGCGGACGGAACGGCCAAGGTGTTTCACGGCCTCGGGTTGGCCGTGTTGCTCCTGTCCGAATACTGGCGGTCGTTGATCGACGGTCTGCGGCCGGGGGCCGCGCCGCCGGACCGGGTTCAAGCGCTCGCCCGGGCGGCCGCGTCGATGGCCGACAACGGGTTGCACAAGACGGCGGCGGACCTGTTCGAGACGGCGTCGTTCGGACAGGAGCGGGCGGCGTTGTGGGCGGCGGTGTGTTGTGCCCTGGTCGTACGCCTCAACCGGCACGGATCGCCGGAACTGCAGAAAACCCTGTCCTATGTGTCCGCCGCCTACTGCGCGTTGGCCGTCGCCGTCGGCACGTACTACCTGTTCGCGTCCGGGCCGATCGTGCTGCCCGCGCTCGGGATCGGCTTCGGAGTGATGCACACCGCGACCCGCAAATGACTTGGTGCGGACGGGGGTTCGACGCGTCCGTCAGCGATTCGGATAGGTCGCGCAGACCAGCGTGGTGTCGTTGTGGGCGACCCAATACCAGTAGTAAGTACGGTCGTTGGCCACCCTGGCACACGCACCGGCGTGGACTTCGGCCGGGGCCCGGTAGACGCCGGTGACGGCCAGGAGTGAATCGAAGCTCGCCGGGATGCGCGCCGCGTCGCAGTCGATCCAGGTGAACAGGTTGGCGGAGTAGCGCGGGGAGTTCTCGGTCCCGCCCGAGCGGGAGACCAGGAAGCACTGGCCCTTGCGGAACTGCCTTTCCAGGCACAGTTCGACGTCGCGGTAGCGCCAACTGGTCACCCCGGGGTCGCTGATCGGGCAGTTCGTGGCGTTCACTCCGGCCACGCGCACGAACGCGCTGTCCGAGTCGCAGTCCACCGCACGCGGGATGTCGGTGTTCCAACCGCTGCCGCGCTCCGTCCCGGTCTGCCACGCGTTCAGGCAGGTCCCGTTGCGGGCCACCGCCGCGAACGCGTCCGCGCGCGGGTCGCGCACGGGGGTCGGCACCGAGCCGCCGGGCCGGGAATCGCTCCCGCTCGGCGTCCGCCCGGGCGTCTGCCGGGGATCCGCCGGCAGCCCGCGCACGGTCGGGAACCCCGTGGGCAGCCCGGTCGGCAGCCCCGCCGTCGGCGCCCGCTTCGTCGCGGCGGTCAACGCCGCCGGCGCGCCCCCGGCGCCCTTGTCGTCCTCCAGTACGCGGGGCAGCACGATCACCGCGAACAGCATTGCCGCCACCAGCAGTACAAGATTGCCCTGCTGCCGCTTCGAATCCCCGACCCCCGTCATGCCGCGCCATGGTACGGACCCGCGACACATTCCGACACCATCATCGGTCGACTTCCGCCGACGCCGGTCAGGGCATCGACACGTGCCGCCGGAGCGGCCCCGCGGGATGCCGTATGCGCGTTTGAACGCCTTGGCGGACATGGCCCGCGAAACCGCGGATCGGGTGGCCAACTACTACACGGTCCAGGGGAGTTCGGGGTGGCTGTGGATCTCGTGCAGCGCGCACACGGCGGCGCGCCGACAGCCGCACCCGGTCCACTCCCCGGCGTCCGGAACGCCTACGGGGCGTGTCCCGAACATGTTCCGAACGCTCGGGGCCGTTCCGCCGTCGCCACCACGCGGTGGAGGCTGACGTCGACCGAACGGGGCCGAGTTCGGTTCCACGGGTATCGGGGGAACTCGGCCTCGCGACGAGCGGTGCGGGCGACGTGCGCCCGCACCGCTCGTCGGGTGCACGGGCCGCAGGTTGCCGAGGGATGCGCGGGTGCGCGGGTGCGCGGGAGGCACGGGTTGCGCGGCAAGCCGCTCATTGTCGTGGCTGATCGATCGGGGCGCCGGGGCGGCGCGCCCTGCCCCGTTCCCAAGGTCACTCGAAGGAGTGGCACTGCGTGTCGATCGGGTGAACGTACAGTAACCGGCGTGTATCGATCGCGGGCTCCTCGTTGTCCGCTCCGACGCCGGATCCCGGCCACCGCCCGAATCAGGAGACCGCCACGCAGCGAACCCGACACCCGTCGAACCCCGAACCCCCGCGCGCCGAGCCCGACCTGCCGCCGCCGCGCCCCGTCCGCCGCCGCCACCCCTCCCCCGGCCCGGACGACGGCGGGTGCCGATGAGGGCGGGTCGACAGCGCCTCCAGTCGATCGCCAGGGCGGCCGCGGCACCGGAGCCCGGCCTGATCGCGCTCGCCGTCGTCGGGATCGGCATCGGCGGTCGCTCGGGATCCGGCCTCCCGGTCCTGCTCGCCGCCGGTCTGGCGTTCGGCGTCCTGCTGCGCACGGCACACGGACCGAACCGCTCGCGCGCGATCGCGTTCGGCACGCTCACCATCGGCGCGGGCGCCCTCCAGGCCGTCCCGCAACCGACCGGGCGGCCCCTCTCCCCGTGGCCCCTGCTCGCCTTCCTCGCGATCACCCTCGCCGTCGTACTCGCCGCCGCGGTCCGCCTGTTGACCGAGGTCGTGCGCGTCACGGGCGGTCGCGCACCGCGACTGCGCACCGCCCTGGACGCGTGGTTGCCGGTCGCGTCCGTCCTCACCCTGGGTCGGATGACCGCGCTGCACTGCGCCGCCGGCGACCCTCGGCACGGGCCCGCGTCGACCGTCTGGGTCCCGGTGGGCTGGTTGTGCGTCGACGTGGTGTGGGTGTGCCTGGCCCCGCTGCTCTACGGCGCGCCGCCCCGGGGGCGGCGCGGCGGCGCGGCCCTGGTGACACTGGTGGCCGTGGCGGTGATCGGCCTCGGCGGCATCGAGGTCCTCGTGTCCGACGCGGGCGACCGGGTGAGCCGCCTGTCGACCGCCACCCGGGTCGTGGGCATGGTGATGATCGTGTGCGGGCCCTGTACCCGCCCGGGCGGCATGGCCGCGACCGCGAGCACACCCCGCCGCCGGGCCGCGACCGCCGTGCTGGCCGCGAGTGTACCCGTGCTCGCCTGTACCGTCGTCGCCCTCGTACACCTGCTCGCGGGACACCGCTGCGACCGGCTCACCGTCGTCCTGGCCGGCTCCGTCGCGGTCACCGTGTGGGCGCGTCAATGCCTGGCCCGCCTGCGCACCCTGCGCCTGGCCGAACAACTCGCCGACCACGTCGCCGCACACCCGCCGCGGATCCCGCACCAGAGCACCCGCCGGCCGAACTGACGGCGGACCCGACCCCGAAGTCGGCTATCTCAAAAGCCACTTCCGAGTCAGCAGCAGCACCTCCGCGCGACTGTACGGACCTTGGTCGGCGGCGACGAAGTGCATGCCGATCCGCAGCGAGAAGGCGAGCAGGCAGCGCACCTCGACGTCGCCCGGGTCGGCGCAGAACGTCGCGAACAACGAACGCAGGTAGTCCATGCGCCGGTTGTCCACCCGGCGCAACCGTTCCGCGACCGCCTCGTCGCGCCGGGCCCAGTCCCGGACCGCCAGGTCGGCGGCGGTACCCAGGACCGGCCCCTCGCTCGTGGACGCGAGCTCGAACAGTCGATCCAGTCGGGCCCTGGCGTCGCCCCCGCCGGCCTCGACCCGCTCGATCACGTCCTCGGTGACCGCGCGCTCCCACGTGTCGAGCATCTCGGCAAGCAGTGCGCCCCGGTTGCCGAAGTACCCGTAGAACCCGCCCTTGCTGACGCCCAGTGCCTGCGCCAGCGGCTCGATCCGGACCGCCTCGGGACCGCCGGCGGCCAGCGCGCGCAACCCCTCCTCGACCCATCTGCCGCGCGGTGTACGGGTCACGCCCACGATGTGGTTCCTCTCGTTCTCGCGTCACGCCCCGCCGTACGGTGTCGTACTCGTGGGTGCCGACCTGCGTCCATACGGCATCGTATGAACAGCGCCGGGCATCGTGCGCCCCCGGCCCCGGCGCGTCGAGGGCTCCGGCGGGCGGGTTCGGGGTCGTCACCCGCGGCGGGCGTCCTCCGGCGAGCCGACGTCCGCGACGCGGGCGGACGCTTCGACCGACTGCTCGACCGGCTTGGCCGGGCGCGGACGCGTGGCGACGATCAGGACCACCGACGCGACGATGATCGCGCCGCCGAGGTAGACGTTCGGGCCCACCGACTCACCCGCGATCGCCGCGCCCAGCAGCACCGCCACCACCGGATTGACGTATGCGTAGGTCGCCACGGTGTCGTTGGGGAGCACGCTGTTGACGTACATGTACGCGCTGAATGCGACGATCGACCCGGCGAACACCAGCCAGGCCAGCCCCAGCCACGAGGCGGTCGAGATGCCGGCCACGTCCAGTTGCCCGAACTCGCCGCGCAGCGAGGCCAGGACGAACAACATCACCCCGGCCGTGATCATCTCCAACGAGGTCACCACCAGCGGATGCCGAGGCAGCGGCGCGGTGCGCGCGTACACCGAGCCGCCGGCCCACAACACGCACGCGATCAAGACCATGACCACGCCGCCGATGTGCACGTCGCCGCCCGGGCCGCCGACCAGGACGCCGATGCCGATCGTGCCGAGGAGCAGCGCGAGCAGGATCGCGCCCGACACCCGGGTCCGGGTGGCCAGCGCGTTGATCAGCACCATCCACACCGGCACCGTCGCCACGACCAGCGCGGCGAAACCCGAGTCGAGGTGTTGTTCGCCCAGGCTCAACAGCCCGTTGCCGCCGACCAGGAGCAGCCCGCCGATGATCGCCGCCGAGCGCAGGTGCGGCCAGGTGGGCCGCTGCTCGCCGCGTGCGTGTCGCGGGCCGACCACCGCGAACATCAACAGTCCCGCGACCAGGAACCTGGTCCCGGCCGAAAGCAGCGGCGGGATCGTCTCGACCGCGTAGCGGATGCCCAGATAGGTCGAGCCCCACAGGATCCACACGGTCACGAGGGCGACCCACGGCAACAGCCGATCCCTCTTTTGAGGAGACAACACGACCAGCACACCTCATTAAATTAGGGGATCATGGCTGCTAACCTTTTTTAGAGTAGGTCAGACACGATCGCCGGAACAAGGGGCTTTTCCATGACGCGGCAGCTCGACGAGATCGACCGGGCGCTCCTTCGCGCGCTGAGCGCGGACGGCCGGCGCACCGTGCGCGCCCTGGCCAAATCGGTGGATCTGTCCGAACCCGCCGTGCGCGAGCGCATCCAACGGCTGGAGCGCGACGGGGTGATCACCGGCTATCACGCGGAGTTGGCCCCGGCGCAGGTCGACGCCGGCACGGCCGCGTTCATCGCGCTGCGTTTCGACGCGGGGCGGGCGGCGCGCGATCAGGTCGAGGCGGCGATCCACCGCGAGCCCGCCGTCCTGGAGGCGCACGAGGTGGCGGGCGAGGACTGCTTCTGGATCAAGGTCCGGGTGGCGTCCACCGCCGCGCTCGCCGACACTCTCGACCGGATCCGCGCGATCCCGGTCATCCGCGGCACGGGCACCACCATCGTGCTGCGCACCGTCTTCGAACGCCCGCTGCTGTCCGCCGAACCCACGGTCGAGGCGGCCGACGAGGCGGTGTCGGACACCCGCGCGTAGCGGTCACGCCGGCAAACCGCACGCCCCCCGCACACCGGAGTGCGGGGGCCTTCGGCGTGTTCTTCGCGGGGAGCTTGGCGCAAAACACACCTGCGCACCCTTTGCGGATAGTGATTGGCTGACTTCCGTCGGTTATCACGGTGGGGTGAGGAGTCACGCGTGATCATTCAGCTGTACGGCGAGTGGACCCAGCGCTCGGACACGTCGGCGAACTATGCGCGGGCGGTGGCCGGCTGCCAGGACGTCGCGGACCGGCAACGGAAATATTTCACCGCCGACGGACAAAAACATGAGCGTTCCATGGTCAACAAGGGCCTCGCCCTCTACATCGACGTCCCGCACCACCTCCTCGGCTTCGACGACTCCGGCGCGCGGGGCATCGCCGAGATCAAGCCGAACAACTGGGACAGCGGCTTCCTGAGTTTCGCGGTCGGTGGCCGGCGCAGTTGGACCGACGGAGTGGTCACCGCGCCCGAGTCGGTGTTGTGGGCGGCGATCCACGCCTACTGGAGCGTCCGGGTGCCGGAATACGCCGACGCGTCCGCCCGGGAACGGCAGGCGTACCGACGCGGACACCTGCCGTCCGGGGCGAAGGGGGTGCCCTCCATCGAGGACCTGTCCGGCCTGATCGACTACACCAGGTGCCGCCGATCCGGACCGGTCGTCGTGGTGGCGGGCCGACACGTGGAGTTCGAGGAACCGGTGGACCGCCAGGAGGAGTTACCCTTCCTGGTCGCCCTCACCGACCCGCTGCACCAACCCCCGCTCACCGGCCCGTACAGCTACCGCGGCGACCACGACGACACGGCCCGCCTCGCCAGAATCCGCAAACTCGAACCCCAGTCCCGGACAAGCCGCCGCTGACCGGCCCGGACCCGCCACTCCGCCGGATCAGTCGACCAGGTGCGCGACCGTCGGTACCACGAGGCCGAAGAGGTCGGCGATGGTGGTCAGGCTTGCCGACTGGAGGGTTTCGGCGGGGGTGACGGCGCCGTCGAGGGTGGGCAGGGCCCGGGTGGCGGTGGCTTCGGCGACGACGGTGGGGCGGTAGCCGAGGTTGAAGGCGCCCTGTGCGGTGAAGGTGACGCACATGTGGGTCATGAAGCCCGCCAGGATCAGGTCGGGGCCGGCACCCAGGTCGCGGAGCGTGCGCTCCAGGTCGGTGTCGTGGAAGGCGTCGGGGACCTGCTTGACCACGACCGATTCGCCGTCGGCCGGCGCCACTTCGCCGCTGATCGCGCCGATCTCGGCGCGGATGTCGTACGGGGTGCCCGCTCCGCCGTCGTTGACGACGTGCACGACGGGCGTACCCGCCGCACGGGCCGCGGCGAGCAGCCGGGCCCCGGCGGCCAGGGCCGGTTCCACGCCGTCGAGGGCCATCACGCCGGTGCGGTAGGTGTTCTGGAAGTCGATCATGATCAGGGTGCACGCGCCGCCGAGGCGGGGCGGCGTGTTGTCGAGGCCGATGACCTCGCGCAGGGTCGCGGAGGAGCGCATGAGTCGGAAGTACCTTTCGTTTGAAGCCGGTTGCATGGTTTTCGGGCAGGGCGAAGCCGCCGGGCCACGCGGGTTCGCACGCCGGGGTCAGTACACCGTGCGGAAGCGGCGGCGGTAGCCGGCCGGGGTGGTGGTGAGTTGTTTGCGAAAGGCCCGGTGCAGGGTTTCCACGGAGCCGAATCCGGTGGCCGCGGCGACCGCCTCCAGCGGTTCGTCGGTGCTCTCCAGGACGCGGCGGGCCGCCTCGACCCGCGCGGCCTCCACGTAGGCCGCCGCGCCGGTGCCGGTCTCCTGTCGGAAGACCCGGGCGAACTGACGCTCGCTCAGGCACATCCGCCCGGCCAGGGCCGATGTGGACAGGTCGTGGTCCAGGTGTTCGGTGATGTACACGCGCAGTTCGTCGATGTCCCGCCGGCCGGTCGCGGGTCGGCTCAGCGGCACGCTGAACTGGCTCTGCCCGCCCTGCCGACGCAGGTAGACGACCAGTTGCCGGGCCACCGCGAGGGCAAGGTCCTCGCCGTGGTCCTCGGCCACCAGGGCCAGTGCCAGGTCCATGCAGGCGCTGATCCCCGCCCCGGTCCAGATCCGACCGGAGCGCACGAAGATCGGGTCGGCGTCGACCCGCACCTCGGGGTGGTCGGCGGCCAGTTGCGCGGCGGTCGACCAGTGTGTGGTCGCCCGCCGCCCGTCCAGGAGCCCGGCGGCGGCGAGCACGTGCGCGCCCACACAGACCGACGCGACCCGGCGGGCGTGCGGCGCGGTGGCCGCGACCCATGCCACGACGGCGTCGTCGACCAGGGCCACCGGACCGTCCGGGCCCATCGCCACCGCGCCGGGGACGAGCAGCGTGTCCACCGCGGCCCCCACGTCGGCGAAGGCCACGTCCGCGAGGATCCGTACGCCGGCCGACGTGCCGACCGGGCCGGCCTCGGGGCCCGCCAGGCGAACCACGTAGCCCGCCGCGCCGGCGGTCTCCCGGTTGGCCAGGGCGAAGACCTCGGCCGGGCCGGTGACGTCGAGCAGGTCGACATCGGGGAAGACCGCGATCACGACGCGGTGTGGAGTGGACATGCGTCCATCGTGGTACCCACACCCGATGGCCGCAATGACGGGTATCTGTCACATTCGGCCATCGACGCGGCGCTGCCGCATCGGCCCACACGAACGTGGCGGGGCGCGTCCGGGAGGTCCGGAGCGCGCCCGCCACGTGACGGTCATCCGTGGCCGGCGGCGGCCAGGAGGCGGGGGAAGCGGTCGTTGGGTCTACAGATCTCGCCGAGGTCGGGGTCGTCGACCTCCTCGATGCCCGGCTCCACCCGCGCGACATACGCCTCCGGGTCGCCCGCCTCCTCGGTCACGGCGGGAGCCGGCGTGGGCCTGGCCGCGTGCAGCCGGCCCGCCCAGTGGTGGGCGTCCTGCGGTTCGCCCTCGATCCGGTGATGCAGGGTCAACAGGCGCATCGCCTCGACGTCGTCGGCGCCGGCCGCGTACCGCCACCAGAACGCCGCCGGCGCGGGCCGCCCGGTCAGATACAGCAGACACCCGAACACCAGCGCCCCGTCGGCCTCGCGTTCGTGGACGAAGTCGCCGAGGAGGGGACCGGTGGTCGGCCGGGCCACCACGGCCTGGCACAGCTGTTCCAGGTCCGCCGCCGCCGCGTTCTGCGCCGCGTGCGCGTCCGCGAAACCGGTGCCGCGTTGGGGACCGATGGTGCCCGGCCGGACCAGGGCGGCCAGCAGCTGCTCTTGGACGATGCGGTCGGCCAGCCGGCGGGTCGCGGCGCCGGCGTCGTAGTCGGCGAAGGCCGCGTCCATGTCGCGCCGGCGCTGTTGGAGGGCGTGGTCGAGGGAATTGTGGTGGTTCATGTATTCGGTTCCCGAGGGTGCGATGGGGACGACGGGGTGGGTTCGGGATGAACGTGGCGGGCCCGCTCCAGCGCCGTGGCGAGTTGTTTGCGGGCCGCGTGTACATGGCTGCGGACTGTGGAGATGGTCACCCCCAGGTAGTCGGCGACGTCCTGGAGCGGCAGTTGCATGACCAGGTGCAGGCGGGCGCAGGTGGCCCGCTTGACCGGCATTGCGGCGATCGTGCGATCCAGGATGTCCAGGTGGGGCAACACCGCGGCCGGGTCGCCGTTGCCGGTCGAGGCCACGTCGGGGGCGCCCGGCGCGGTGAAGTCGAACAGCACCTCGGGGGTGCGCCCGCGCCGCCGACGGATGTCCACCACCCGGCGGCGCAGGATCCCGAAGGCGAGCGCGAGCGGCGGGCTGGGGTGGCGCACGATCTCCGCCCAGCGCCTGGACAGCGCGAGCAGCACGTCGGCGACCGCCTCGTCCGCGTCGTGCGCGCAGCCCAGGCTCTTCCAGGCGTGGTCGATCAGGGTCTGTTGGTGCTCCCGGCAGAACCGGACGAAGTCCGCGGGCGCGTCGATCACCGGACCGCCGGGGGCGGGGCGCCGGCGGTCCACGGTGTCCCGGACCAGGTCGCGCCGCAGCCGGCGATCCTCCAGGGCGTCGGTGAGCATCCGGAACGCGCGCTTGACGGGCGGCGCGGGCTCGCGCAGCACGTCGTCCCAGCGCTGGAACAGGGCGAGCAGCACGTCGGCGACGATGTCCTCGGCCTCCGGGCGCGAGCCCAGGTGGTCGTAGGCGAAGCGGGTGAGCGTGAGTTGGTGGCTGTGGCAAAAGGCGACGAAGTCGTTGCGCAGGAGGTCCACCAGGTCCACGTCCACGGCTTGGGCCTGCTCGGGGTGTCGGGGTTCGGTCATCGTCCGCCGCCCTTTCCGCGGGCGGAGTGTGTGCTGCGATATCCGTGGCCGCAGTGGCGGTGCGGCTCGGGGGGCGCGAAACCACGCATCAGGGCACCGAGCGGCGCGCGCACGACGACGACCAACACGCCTATGACCAGCCACAGTTGTCTGGCCTCGGGACCGAAGATGTTGTTCAAGGCAGCGGTTCCTTCCGTGAAGTCCGGCGCGAACACCGCCGGGCGCGTTGCACGTTGCGCCCGACGGTGTCCACGAGACCCGAAGGCCTCTCACCCCCTATCTCGCCGGCGGACCACCCGCCGTCCAAGCCGAAACCGCAAAATCTCGCGCAGCGCGCCCGAACGACTACACGTTGTCGCCCCACCAGGCCGAACGCCCGATACGGCGGGCGCCGCGCCGGGGCCGGTCACCACGGGAGTGTGCCGTCGGCGTCGAAGTAGCCGCCGGTCGGGCCGTCGGGGCCCAGGCACGCCATTCGGACGATGACCTCGGCGCCCTCCCCGACGGTCTGGAACCCGGTGTGCGCGTTCAGGTCGGTCTTGGTGAAGCCGGGCTCCACCGCGTTGATCCGCAGCCGCGGGAAGGCCTTCGCGTACTGCACGGTGATCATGTTGACCGCGGCCTTCGAGGCCGGATACGCCACGCCCGGATAGGCGTGCGTCGGCGTGCCCGCCTCGGTGACCCGGGTCAGCGAGGCCAGGCCGCTGCTCACGTTGACCACCACGGGCGCGGCGGACGCCTCGAGGAGCGGCAGGAACGCGTCGGTGACCCGTACCGTGCCGAAGACGTTGGTCTCGAACGTGGCGCGCAACGCGTCGACGGACAACTTCCCCGGGCCGCTCACCACACCCCTGGCATCCATCTCCCGCTGGATGCCCGCGTTGTTGACCAGGACGTCGAGCCCGCCGGCCGCCGCCACCTCCGCCGCCGCGGACCGCACGGACACGTCGTCGGTGACGTCCAGTCGGATCGCCCGCACGCCCAGTTCCTCGGCGGCCCGGCGACCGCGTTCCGCGTCCCGGGCGGCGAGCAGGACGGTGTGGCCCGCGGCGACGAGTCGGCGGGCGGTCTCGAAGCCGAGACCCTTGTTGGCTCCGGTGATCAATGTCGTTGTCATGCCCCCACCCTTCGGCCGGCGTCCGGCGACAGCCAGGCGTCCCGCCTTCCTGGGACTGCCGGTACCAGGCACATCCGGGTCGACGGGTGCACAGTGGTGTGCATGACGACCACCGAATTCGGCCGCACGGTACGACGCTGGCGCGACCGGGTCTCCCCGGAGGCGGCCGGGCTGCCCCTGGGCGGGCACCGGCGCGCGGCGGGGCTGCGCCGCGAGGAACTGGCGCTGCTGGCCGGGATATCGGTCGACTACGTGACCCGCCTCGAACAGGGCCGGGCGAGCAATCCGTCGGAGCAGGTCGTCGAGGCACTGGGCCGGGCACTGCGGGTCTCCCGCGCCGAGCGCGAGCACCTGTTCCATGTCGCCGGGTTGGTTCCGCCCGGGCGCGGTACCGTACCCGCCTACCTCACGCCGGGCATCCAGCGCATGCTGGACCGGCTGACCGGGACCCCCGTCGCGGTGAGCGACGCGGCGTGGACCCTGCTCCTGGCCAATCCGATGTACACGGCGCTGATGGGTGAGCAGCACGGCGACGAGCGCAACGCGGTGTGGCGCGCGTTCCTCGGCTCCGAGAGCCGGGTCCGGCACACCCCGGAGTCCCGGCGCGCGTTGGAGGAGATTCAGGTCTCCCAGTTGCGGGCGACGGCGAACCGGTATCCCGAGGACCGACGACTGCGCCGACTGATCGCGGAACTGCGCGCGAGGAGCGAGCGGTTCACCGCGTTGTGGGAGTCGCCCGGCGTGGTACCGCAGGAGGGGGTGACCTGCAAGGTCGTCGACCACCCCCAGGTGGGCACGCTGACCCTGGACTGCGACGTCCTGCACGCGGCCGGCAGCGATCTGCGCGTCATCGTCTACACCGCCGAGCCCGACACCCCGGACGCCGAACGCCTCGCCCTCCTCGGCGTGTTGGGCACCCAGTCGCTTACCGGGTAGGGCTGGACAGGGCCTACGCGTGTGCTTCCACGCCGTACAGGCGCAGACCCCGACTGCGGTAGTTCTTCAGGGCGTTGGCGTGGTCCTCGGACGAGGTGTGCAGCCAGACCCGACACACCGAGGCGGCATCCGGGAGCGGCGGGGTGGCCCACGCCTGACGGAGCACCAGGGTCAGGGCCCAGCCGCCCAGGCCCTTGCCGACGTATTCGGGGAGCAGGCCGAAGGTGACCACCTCGACCACGCCGCCGGGTTGCGGTTCGAGGTTGCCGATGCCGGCGCTCTCCCCCCGATGGGTGATCAGCCAGGATTCGCGCAGCGGGTGGGCGGCGCGAAGTTCGGCCCAGTCATGCTCGGTTCGCTCCGTGCTGCGCCAGCCGTAGGGCGCGCCGATCCGCGCCTGGAGCGCGTACACCTCGGGCGAGGGCTCCACCCGCCGCAGTCCCAGTGCCTCGACGGGCCGTGACGGCCGCAGCTCGTCGGGCGCGGTCATCTCCAGATACATCAAACTCTTGCCCATTGCGACAGGCTATCGAGGCTCTCGGACGCCGAGGCCGTCTCCTGGTCGGTCGCTCCAACGGGTGATCCCCGTTGGGCCGTTCCGGTGACCTGCTACCGAATGGCTGGTTGTGCACCGGATCGGGCCTGGGACGCTGGGTGCCCGAGGGGTGGCGGTCCGTGCCGGCGACCGCACGCCCCGGTCGTCCTGTCGGTGGCCGGCGACCTCGCCGAAGGGTGGCCGGACGCGTTCCCGGGGGCCGCGACCGGGGATCGGCCGGTGTTGCCGCCGTCGCGAGGTGGCTGCATCGCCAGGGCCTGCTCGACGTCGGCTGACGGCGCCGATCCAGCGGTCGAGCCGGCGCAAGACCGGGGCGAAGCCCGGGTGACCCCGTCGAGGTCGCCCCGGGCGCGCGGTCACCAGGCGACCGGGAGGGTGAGCGGGAAGCGCCAGATGGACACCGTGTTCCACCGCACCTGCTCGGCCGGTACGGCCAATCGCAGATCGGGGAACGCGGCCAGCAGCGAGCCGATGCAGACCTCCATTTCCATCCGGGCCAGGTGTGCGCCCAGGCAGTGGTGGGTGCCGTGCCCGAAGGCCATGTGCGAGGCCGGCTTGTCCCGGTCGAAGTCGAGTTCGTCGGGCCGCTCGTACACCGCCTCGTCGCGGTTGGCGGTCAGATACGACACATGCACCGTGTCACCGGCACGCACCGTGACGCCGTCGAAGTCCACGTCTTCCAGGGCCACGCGCGGGATGCCGACGCCCTGACGGAAGGGGATGAAGCGCAACAACTCCTCCACGGCCTTGGGCAACCGGTCGGGATGGGCGCGCAGTTCGGCGAGGTGCGTCGGATGGGTCAGCAGCGTGTAGACGATGTTGCCGATGTCGTAGGTGAGCGTGTCGTGTCCGGAGACCATCAACAACATGGCCAGAACCGTAAGTTCGCTCTCGTCCAACATTTCGTCGTCGATCCGTGCGGTGGCCAGCGCGCTGATCAGGTCGTCGCCCGGGTCGTGGCGCCGCGCGGCGCACAGTGCGGTGAAGTACGCGCGCAAGCCCGCCTTTGCCGCGGCGGCCGAGGTCCGATCGGCGACGTTCATCGACATCATCGCCATGGCGTGCCGGCGGATCCCGGGTCGGTCCGCCTCCGGAATGCCGAGCAGTTCACTGATCGTGCGCAACGGCAGTTGCCCGGCGAGCAGTTCCATCAGGTCGGCCGGTGCACCGTGCTCGGTGATCCCGGTGAGCAGTTCGTCCACCACACGCTGCGTCCACGGCCGCAGCTTCTCCACCTGCGCGTTGCTGAACGCCTTGACCACCAGCCGGCGAACCCGGTTGAGGATGGGCGGGTCCATCAGGTTGATCGCCTCGGACTGGGCGATCGGCGCGGGGGTGATTCGGGGGAAGTCGGTACCCACCAGCGCCGCCCGGCTGAACCGGCGGTCCGAGGTGACCAGGCGGACGTCCGCGTGCCGGGTGACCAGCCAGCAGCGCCCCTCGCCGTAGGGCATGCGGACCCGGGCGACCGGCGCCTCGGTGCGCATCCGGGCCATCGTCGGATCGGGCTCCAGGGCCTCGTCGTGCCGGAACGGGCATGCCCATACCTGCTCGTCGGTGGTCATCGTTTCTCTCCCAGTCCACGGGGGCGCGTCGTTCGCCGGAGATACCGGCGACATGTGCCCTCCACGGTGGGCGCACGGGCGTCCCGAACGCGTGGGGCTGGGGTCCCGCGCAGGTCCCGCACAGGTCCCGGTCCGGTCCCGACGCCGGTTCCGACGCCGGTTCCGGGTGCGGTGCGATGCCGCCGGCGCCGGGCCCGGGGACGTGGCCTGCATTGGCCTTACGGCGGGCCGATCCGGCCCCTACGATCGGCCGATGACCACGATTTTGATCATCGGCGTGGGGGACATGGGCGAGCGGGTCGCCGACGGTTTGGCCGCGGGCGGTCCCGGGCGGCGGCTGGTGCTGGCCGGCCGCTCGACCACGGGCGACGCGGCGGCGGTGACGGTGGCCAGTTCCCGCGACTGCCTCGTCGAGGCGGTCCGGCTCGACGCGTCCCGGTCGGAGGAGGTCGCCGGGCTGATCGACAAGCTCCGCCCCGATCTGATCGTGCACTGCGCGTCGCTGCGCAGCCCCTGGGCGCTCGCCGGCCGTACCGATCCCGCCGCCGAGGCGATCGTCGCCGCCGGTCTCGGCCTGCGGCTGCCGTACCAGCTGCCGCTGATCCTGTCCGTCATGCGCGCCGCCCGCGCCGCCGGGTACACCGGCCCGGTGGCGAACCTGTCCTTCCCGGATGTGACCGGCCCGGTGCTGGCCCGCCTCGGCCTGGCTCCCACCGTCGGCCTGGGCAACGCCGCGATGGTCCACCTGCGGGTGCGGGCCGCGCTGCGGGCCGCGAACCCCGATCGGCCGCTGCCGCTGATCCGCGTCCTCGCCCACCACGCGCAGGTGCTCGGCGTGATGGCCGCGCGGCGCCCCGCCGACCCGGACCTGAACTGCCGGGTGCATCTCGGCGAGGACGGCCGGCGCGACGACGCCCTCGCCTACCAGGCGCCGCCGATCGCGCCCGGCCTGCGGCACAACGTGGTCACCGGCGCCGCCGTGCTCCCGGTCCTGGAGGCGCTGTTGCCGGGCGCCGCCGCGCTGCGCCACTCCACCGCGGCGCCGGCGGGCCTGCCCGGCGGCTACCCGGTCCGGATCGTCGACGGCGTCGTGTCCCTGGACCTGCCGGCGGGCCTGGCCGAGGCCGACGCGATCGCCTTCAACGAGCGCCTCGCCGCCGGCGACGGCATCGACCGGATCGACGCCGACGGCACGGTCCGGCTCACCGCCGCCGCACACCGCGCGGTCGCGGCCATCGCGCCGGACCTGGCCGAGCCGATCGCCGTCGACGAGATCCCGGCACGCGCGGCACGGCTGGACGCAGTCCTGGCCGGGGCCTGATCGCGGCCCGGCTCAGGCCTTCGACCTGACCTCCCACAGGTCCGGGAAGACCGGGTTGAACAGGGTGGAGCGCAGATAGGCCGCGCCGGACGAGCCGCCCGTGCCGAGCTTGGCGCCGATGGTGCGCTCGACCATCTTCATGTGCCGGTAGCGCCATTCCTGCAGGCCCTCGTCGATGTCGACGAGCGCCTCGCACACCTGCGCGGCGTGTCCGGTCTCGTCGCGGTAGACCGCCTCCAGGCTCGCCTGCACGTCCGGGTCGGCCCGCCACGCCAGGCTCGGATCGCGGTCCAGGACCCGCGCGGGCACCGCGTAGCCGAGGGCGGCGAGGTGGCGCAGCAGCGAGTCGAACAGGGACGGGCGGTGCGCGGCGGCCTTGAGCCGGTCGTCCAGGTCCAGGTCGTAGCCGCCGAACTCGCGGCGCCCGAGCACCGCTTCGAGCTCGCGGAACTGGGCCGACTGGAACCCGCTGGAGGTGCCGAGCGCGTCCCGGAAGGACGCGAACTGGCGGGGCGTCATGGTCTCCAGGATGTCGAGCTGGCCGACCACGGTCTTCAGGATCTTGGCCACCCGACGCGCCGTATGCAGCGCGCCCGCGCTGTTCCCGGTCTCCAGGTGTCGCTGGAGCAGTGCCACCTCGTGCAGGATCTGCTTGAACCACAGCTCGTAGACCTGGTGGATGACGACGAACAACATCTCGTCGTGCGCGTCGGTGGCCGGCTGCTGGCACGACAGCAGGGTGTCCAGCCGCAGATAGCTGCCGTACGTGATGTCTGCGGTGTCCGCGGCGTCTGCGGTGTCCGTGCTGTCCGGCGCGTCGCTCATCGGCGCGTCCTCTCCTCGCGGGCTGTCAACCGTTCCGATGGCCTCGGAGACGACGGGCACCATCTTGTGCCGGTCGCGGCCTTTCAGGAATGGCCGACACACGGAAACGCGCGGGTCGGATGTCATGATCACAACACGTTGTGCGGGGTCGTGCTTATGTTCGTAAACCCGGCCTGATGGGGGTGCGAGGCGGGCCGCGAGGCCGGGGTGCGGGGGCTGCCCGAGCGCCGTCCCCGCACCCGCCGTACTCGCGGTGTCACGGCCTCACCGCAGCAGCCGGACCACCCGCTCGTGGGTGTGCGGCAGCGCCTGGACGTTCGCCGGGAACCGGGGCGCCAAGGCCCCGAAACCAGGCGTTCCGGTACGGACTCGGTGGCATTTCGCGGACACCCGAGGGAGCCTGCGGTGAGATCCGGCCACGATGGCCGGGCCGGGACGGGACGGGACGGGACGGGACGGGACGGGACGGGAGGGGCGGATAGAGCAGGTAGGACGGGCGGGGGGACTCAGTCCTCCCAATCCCAGTCGAGCGACTCGCCGGTGAGGTCGTGGTAGACGCTCGCGATCTGCCCGACATGCACCCCGGGCAGTTCGGGTTGCCAGGCCGGGAAGGTCTCGGGATTCGCCCACAGGGAGTGGTAGTACGCCCGGCCCCGGCTCACCACCCAGTGCGCGACGTCCTCGGCGCCGTCCTCCGAGTCCGGCAGGTACGGGGTGAACGGGTCGTCGAGCAACTCGACCACGGCGTCCAGGAATTCGCGGTGGAAGCGGACGAGGTCGGCCGGGTCCACGGCGCGCAGGGCGGCGTCGACGTGCTCGGGGTCCCGGCACACGTCCTCGACGCGCTCCCAGAAGGATTCCGGGAGGTGGTCGGGCGGGGGCGGTGGGCTCTCCGGGGTCACGCGGGGCATGGTTCCAGACGGATGGGACGACCGGCACCCGGGGGTCGGCCGGGGCATCCCGCCGTGCCGACGGGGGTATGCGAAAGCTGACCGGATTCGCTCCCGGTCGCCCCTCCGCGATCAGCCCACGTGCTCCTCGTAGTCGGCCACGCGGGTCTGCACGTACTTGAGCAACTCGCCCGCCGCGCTCCTGAGTTCCTTGGCGCCGTCGGTCCGACCGTCGCTCCACTCGGCCGACGACACGACCAGGGAACGTACCGCCATGAGGCGACCGAAGTCGCCGGTACCGCCCGGCGGTACCGGCTTCAGGGTCGATCCGGCCGGCGGGTCGAGCGCGACGACCTGGTAGCGGATCGGATCCGTGCCCGTCAGGGCGAACAGGGCGGCGGCGTCCTCGGCGCGGTTCATGGTGACCACCGCGACACTGATCCGCATCCGCCGGTCGGCGTCGGTGTACAGCGCGGCGGCCAGGCGCGTACAGCCCGCGCCCCGGGCGACCGTGGCGGCCAAGTCGGGCGCGAACATCTCGGCGCAGGTCCGGGGCACATGCACGTCGACCCGCTGGAACTCGGCCCCGGACGGCAGGCGTACCCGCGCCTCGGGGAACGCCCTCGTCTCGGGCACCGGCGGCGCGGCCTCGGCCCGGCCCACCTGGAGCGGCGTGCTCGCGCCGCCCCCCGCGGGAGGACTCGCGGGGATACCCGCAGTCGGGGTGACCGGTCGGATCACCAGGGTCGGCCGCGCGGTGGAGACCACCGACACGTCCGCCGTGTTGGGCCCGCTGTCGGCCGGGCGGACCAGGCCGTACACGCCCACCGACAGGATCACCGAGCCCACGACCGACGCGGCGAGCCATCCGGGGGACACGTGCCCGGGCGGTCGCGCACCGGATCGTGTCCCGCCCCGGCGCGCGCCGGTCCCGCCGCGGTCACCGCCTCCGCCCGCACCCGCGCTCGCTCCCGCGCCGGGAAAGTCCCCACCCGCTCGGCCGGCCGCGTCGTTCGCCCGCGCGACCTCGCGCGCGAGAAACGCATCCCAGTCCGGCTCGTTCCGCCCCGTCATGACCCGCCCCCAAGTTCGCAAACCCCCCACACGCAGCCTACCGACCCGCCCGCCCGCGAGACCGGCCCGCCCGGCCCCGAACTCGGCACCGGGGCAGGGCGGATCGGGCGGGCGGTCCGCCGCGCCGATACGTGTCGCCGCCCTACTCGGTGCGCAGCGCCGTGGCCGTGCGGGTTCGGGCCGCCCAGGTCGCCGGAAGGAGCGCGCCGAGGGCCGCGATGGCGACGCCCGCCAGGCCCAGGAGGGCCAACTCGGGGAGGTCGTACACGTCGAGCACGCTCGGCGGCAGGTTCGTGCCGGCGGCGTGGCCCATCCTGGGCACCACGTAGCCGTGCAGCGCGTAGCCGACCGGGACACCGATCAGGCCGCCGGCCACCCCGATTCCGACCACCGAGGCAAGCACGAGGCCCACCGTCTGTCGGGGGGTCATCCCGAGCGCCTTGCACACGCCGAGGTCGTGCACCCGCTCCCGGGTGTCGAGCACGACCGAGTTGAGCACACCCAGCCCCGCCACGGCGACCAGCATCAGGGTGAGCAGCGCGGCCATCGCGTCCAGGACCAGGATCAGGCCGTCCCCGCCCGAGGACGCGTCGCCGAGCACCGCGCCGCCCAACGGCTCCACCACGCGGGCGAGATCGCCGGCGTAGCGGTCGCGGTCCACACCGGGCTTCAGGCCGACGAGGTATACGTCGGGGCGCGCCGAGGCGAAGGAGGCCATGTCGGCGTGGATCCGGGTGCCGTCGTCCGAGGTGTCGAAGGCCTCGCCGACGATCCGCAGGGCCTGGACGTCGCCCTCGTGGGTGACCCGGATCGTGTCGCCGATCCGGGTGCCGGTGCGGGCCAGGAACCGGGTGGGCACCACGACCTGCCCCGGGCCGTCGAGCCAGTGCCCGGCGATCATCGGGTAGCCGCCGGGCCGCGAGTCGCCCTGGTACAGCGCGGCCCGGACCGAGCCGGGGATGCCGGTCACGGTGACGTCGGCGTGTCCCACGCCGTAGCTCGTGGCGGTGCCGGGCGCCGCCGCCACGGCGGCCCGGATCCGGGCCGCGTCGGCGGGGGTGGAAGGACCGCCTCCGGCGGGGGCGTTGCCGGCGCTCCCGCCCGGGGCCGGAGCGTTGCCGCCGCCCGGTCCCGCGCCGCCGGCGGGGGCGTTTCCACCCGCCGGGCCCGCGCTCATCGCCGGTCCGCCCGCAGCGCCGACGAGCACCGTGACCGCCGCCCGGCTCTCCGGGTCGTGCGCGTCCCCGACCGCGTTCAGCGACGCGGTCAGACCCACGGCGAATGTCGCCGCGACGGTGCCGAACACCACCGCGAGCACCATCGCGAGGGTCCGCACGGGATGCGCGAACGGGCTCGCGAGACCGTACGTCACCGCCCGGGGCAGCGGCAGCCGCCCCGTCGCCCGGTACGCCCACCGCCCCCGCCCCGTGCGTGGCGCCCGACCGACCGCGATGGCCTCGACCGTACGCAGTCGACCCGCCCGCAGCGCCGGCACCAGCGCGGCGACCCCGACCACGACGAGCGCGCCGACCGCGACCAGCACGTCCACCCACCAGGCCACCGACAACGAGGCGTCGCCGTAGACCTGTTCGGTGTCCGCCAGAAGCGGCAGCGCCATCAGGTTCCCGAGCACCACGCCGAGCCCGATGCCGACGGCGGCCGGCACCAACGCCTGGGCCACATAGGCCCGCACCACCTCGCGCGGGGTGAAGCCGATCGCCTTGAGGATGCCGATCCGGCGCAGCCCGGTGCCGACCGCGCCGCTGACCACACTCCCGACGATGATCACCGACATGGCGATGCCGAGCACGCCGAAGGCGGTCAGGAACGGGATGGTCGGCGCGGCGTTGCGGTCGGCGGCGCGCTTGGTGTCCAGGTGGGACCGGGCGCCGAGGAACGCCCCCGCCGGTACGGCCGACACGATCTCGGCCCGGCGGTCGGCGACCTTGCCGTCCGTCCCGGCGGCGGCGAAGCGGTAGAGCATCTGCAGCCCCGCCGGCTCGTTCGTGGATGCGAGCGCGCCGACCTGGTCCGGAACGACCCAGGCGCCGGCGGTACGACTCACCGATCGGGCGATGCCCACCACGGTCAGCACTGGCGCGCCGGGGACGTCGGAGCCGGCCAGCGTGAAGCCGGGCGGCATCTCGGGGCCGGCGAACTCGGTGGACAGCACGATCTCGCCCGGTTTCTCCGCCCAGCGGCCCGAGGTGAGGTCGAGGTCGTCCACGGCCGCGTGCGGGCCGGCGCGACCGGCCACGGTGAGCGCCGGGAAGTGTCCGCCGCGACCGTCGGTGGGGTGCATGGTCGCGGTCGGGTACGGTCCCGCGCTCGCGGTGACGCCGGCCAGGTGCCCGGTGGCCGCCAGGTCCGCCGCGCCGACCTTGTCCGGGTCGAACTGGGCGCTCAGGTGCGCCCCGTGCTGGTGGGCGAAGGCGTGGTCGAAGGGCGCGTTCGCGGCGACCACGAGCGATCCGGCGACCACCGCCGAGGCCACGGCCATCATCGTGGCCAACGCGATCACCACGGTCTGTACCCGACGCCTGGACACCCCGGAGCGGACCACCCGGCCGAGCGCGCCGCCGAGCCCGATCATCGGACCGCCTCCGCGCGCGGGTCGAGCGCCAGGTGCCCGTCGACGAGGTGGATCGACCGGCTCGCGCAGGCCCGCGCCAGCGCCGGATCGTGGGTGACGAGCACGATGGTCTGCCCGTCGCGGTGCAACTCGGTGAGCAATTCCCGGACGTCCGCGCCGGAGGCGCTGTCCAGCGCGCCGGTCGGCTCGTCGGCCAGGAGCAGTGCGGGGCGGTTGATCAGCGCCCGGGCCACCGCGACCCGCTGCCGCTCTCCGCCGGAGAGCCGACCCGGGTAGGCGCGGGCGTGTTTCCCGATGCCCAGCACCTCCATCAACTCTCCGGCCCGCTCCGCCGCCTTGCGTCGGCCGGTTCCGGTCAACTGCGCGGGGAGCTGGATGTTGTCGGCGACGGTGAGGTCGTCGAGCAGGTTGAAGAACTGGAAGACCATGCCGATGTGCTCACGGCGGAAGCGGGCCAGCGCGTGCTCGCTCAGCCCGTCGATGCGCTGCCCGGCCACGGTGACCGTGCCCTCGCTCGGTCGGTCGAGGCCGGCGATCAGGTTGAGCAGCGTGGACTTGCCGCTGCCGGAGGGGCCGGTCACCGCAAGCGCCTCGCCGCGGGCCACGCCGAGGTCGAGCGGGCCGAGCGCGGGCGCTCCGCCGCTGTCGTAGCGCTTGGCCACGCCCGCGAGTTCGATCACAGGGGTCATGGGATTCGTCCATCCTTGGCGTTGTGAGGGGTTGCGTGTCTGCCGGCCTCGGCGACGCTAGGCGCGCGGGTGCTCGCGGCGCGTCGGCCGCCGCGCCGACATCCGGCCCTTCCCGGGAAGGACCCGCGGGCGGGGTCATCCCTGCGACGTACGCCGCTCGGCCCGGGGCACCGGTCGTGCGGGGGGATGCGGCGGCCGGCGGGCGGGTCGCACAATGGGCCGGTGTTCAGGGACGATTGGCGCCGATGGCGCGGGCAACTGGGGGTCGTGCTGCGCCCGGACGCCGAGCCGGCGCCGCTGTCGCGGCGGGCGCGGTACGCGGATGTGCTGCTCGCGGTGGTACTGACCTTCGTCGCGCTGGTGGTCGCGGTGCGCTATCCGGACGCCGGGCCGGGGCCGGTCGGTCCGATGGGCGACCAGCCGATGCCACCGAGGCCGCCCGAGCTCTGGCTCCCGCCGCCGAAGGAGGACGGACTCGACTCGGGGGCCTGGCCGTTGGTCGTGTTGTCCGCGTTGCCGCTGGCGGTTCGCCGCCGGTATCCGCTGGTCGCCTTCGGCGTGATCCTCGGCGCGACGGTGGGCATCGGCGAGGACCACGCGTCCTGGATCAACGTGACCACCTGCGTGCTGGGCGCCTACAGCGCGGTGGTGCACAGCCGCTACCGGGGTCGCGCGGTGGTCGGCCTGGGCCTGGCCGCCGTGCTGGCCGGCGCCGCCTTCCGGGACACCCCGCCGATGTTGCCCGGCTGGTCCAGCCCGGGGGTGGTGATCCTGATCGCGGGCGGCCTGGCCGGTCTGGTGTTGTTCTGGCAGCGGCAACTGGCGGCCGGTCGGCAACGATACGCCGACCTCGAACGTGCCCAGGCCGAGGCCACCCGCCGGGCGGTCGAGGAGGAACGATCCCGGATCGCCGCCGAGTTGCACGACGTGGTGACCCACAATGTGAGCGTGATGGTGATCCAGGCGGGGGCGGCCCGCACGGTGATGGACGCGGCGCCGGAACGATCGAAGGCGGCGCTGTTGGCGGTCGAGGCCGGCGGGCGCGCCGCGATGGCCGAACTGCGCCACGTGATGGGGCTGCTCGCCGCCCCCGACACCGAACGCCCCGACGAACTCGAACCACAGCCCGGCCTGGACCGGCTCGACGCGCTGATCGAACGGGTCCGCGCGGCCGGGACACCCGTACGCCTGGCCGTGTCGCTGCCGCCCCAGCCGCTGCCGGCGGGGGTCGACCTGACCGCCTACCGCGTGGTCCAGGAGGCACTGACCAACACGATCAAGCACGCGCCCGGCGCCGACGCGCACGTGACGATCGGCTACACCGGTGAGCGGCTGGAGATCGAGGTCACCGACACCGGCGTCGCGCCCGCCGGGCCGACACCGGTCGGCGGCGGCAGCGGGCGGGGTCTGCTCGGGCTGCGCGAACGGCTGGCGGTCTACGCCGGCGAGTTGACCGCCGGGCCGACGCTGACCGGCGGCTACCGGATCCGGGCGCACATCCCGTGGCGAACGGCGTGAGCGGGGCGCCGCTGCGCGCGGTGATCGCCGACGATCAGGCCCTGGTGCGCACCGGGTTCGGGATGATCCTGAGCGCGGACGGCATCGAGGTCGCGGCCGAGGTGGCCGACGGCGCCGACGCGGTGGCCGCGGTCCGACGTACCCGCCCCGACGTGGTGCTGATGGACATCCGCATGCCGCGCATGGACGGCATCGAGGCCACCCGCCGCATCCTCGCCGAGCGCCCGGACGGCTCCGACGGCACCCGGGTGATCATCCTGACCACGTACGACCTCGACCACTACGTCTACGCCGCGCTCACCGCCGGCGCGAGCGGCTTCCTGCTCAAGGACGTCACCCCCGAACACCTGGTCGCGGCGGTGCGCCTGGTGCGCTCCGGCGACGCCCTGCTCGCCCCCACCATCACCCGCCGGCTGATCGAACGTTTCGCCCACCGCGACGAACCCCCCGCCGGGCTGCATCGCGACCTGTCCGACCTCACTCCGCGCGAACTCGAAGTCCTGCGCCTGCTCGCCACCGGCCTCAGCAACGCCGAACTGGCCGACCGCCTCACCCTGAGCCCGACCACGGTCAAAACCCACATCGGCCGAATCCTCAATAAACTGGACCTTCGCGACCGCGTCCAGGCGGTCGTCCTGGCCTACGAATCCGGCCTGATCTCCCCGGGATCGAGCCCTTGACCCGCCCCGCCGGCGCGACCATCGCAGCCGCTTCCGGCCGGAAATCGCCTGTGGGGAAAGGCGGTTCCGACAGACCCTAAGCCGGTTTGCCGGCGCGCAGGGAGTACATCAGCGGGACCCTCGGCCGGTCCGCCGGGTAGCGGTAGATGCCGGATCGTTCCTCGAGGTCGGGGAAGCGGGCGAACAGGGTGTGGTCGTGTTCGTGCAGGAATTCCAGGCGCAGGCCCGTCGCGGTCAGCGCGCTGACCACCTCGCCGATGCCGTGTTGCCACTCGACCGTGACGTTGGCGCTGGTCTCGGCGCTCATGTCGGCGTAGGTGCCCGGCTCTTCCCAGACGGTGCCGTCGCGCCGGAAGTAGTCCAATTCGACCGTGCGGCCGTCCTCGGCCAGCACATCGGCGAACGGGTGGAACTCGGCCAGGTAGAGAAAGCCGCCCGGGGCGACCAGCGCCGCCGCAGTGCGGGCCCAGCGCTCCAGATCCGGCAGCCAGCACAGCGCGCCGAGCCCGGTGTAGACGATGTCGAAGGTGCGTCCGCCGAGCGCGGTCGGCGCGTCGTAGACGTCGGAGGTGACGAACCGGGCCGTGTCGGCGCCGATCCGCGCGGCGATCTCGCCGGCCGCGGCCACCGCCGGCGCGGAGAAGTCGAGCCCGGTGACGGTCGCCCCGCGCCGGGCCCACGACAGCGTGTCGAGCCCGAAGTGGCATTGCAGGTGGAGCAGGCTCTTGCCGGCCACGTCCCCGACCTCGGCCGTCTCGAAGTCCCGCAGCGGGTCCTTGCCCGCGACGAACCCCTCCACGTCGTAGAACCGACTGGCCGTATGGATCGGGACCCGCTCATCCCAGCTGGCCCGATTGACCGCCCGCCAGTCCTCGACCACCGAATCTTCACTCATCCGGTCAAACTAGCCGGCCCCCTCCCACCCCCTCAACCGATATACACCCGCCCGCCGCCGGCCCCCACACGCCTCGCATCGGGAGCGGTTCGGGCGGGTAGGACAAGGGCAGATCGCGCCGTCTCGCTCGGTTCTGTCGACCTCGATCGATTCGATGCAATCGCAACCCCGCGCCGGTACAGTCGCATCCCACATGTCGGCCCGCCGGCCCGCTCGAAGAGTGGGTGTCGGGACACGACGGGCGGCCGAGTCGCGTGCGACGGTCCGGTGCCGAGGGAAAGAGGTGCGGGTGAGCGGGAGAGTGGATGGCGGTCACGGCCGGAAGCACGTGCGGCGACGCGGAGCGGCGAAGGCACGGAGCCTCGCCTCCCGCACCCGCGCCACCCGCGATCAGCTCAGTTGGCTCAACGAGGCGGGCCTACGGATCGGCACCACGCTCGACCTGAAGACCACCGCACAGGAACTGGCCGACTTCACCGTCCCCCGTTTGGCCGACGCCGCCGCCGTCGATCTGCTGGAGTCCGTACTCCAGGGCGACGAGGGTCGACGCCCCAGCGGCCTCGGCAGACCGGCCCGGCGGGCGATGTCGGTGGCGCACATCGACCGACTCGCCGACCTGGAGCCGGACGAGATCGGCGAACTCTCCACCTCTCCCCCCGAGCGGGACTCACGCTTCACCCGGGCACTGGCCGACGGTCGGCCGTTACTGATCAGCGCCTTCGGGCCGGAGGACTTCGACGAGATCGCGCCCACCCCCAGCGCCGCGGCCAAGCTCCGGCAGGCGGGCGTGCACAGCTACATGATGGTGCCGCTGATCGCACGCGGCGTGCAGTTGGGTTCGGCCGACTTCATCCGCGCGGGCGATCGGCCCGGCTTCTCCCAGGCGGACCTCGCGCTGGCGATGCAGCTCGCCTCCAAGGCCGCCATCGACATGGACAACGCCCGGCTGTACGACCGCGAACGCGAACACGTGGCCAGGCTCCAGCGCAACCTGCTCCCCCGAGTCACCCCCCGCACCCCGGGCCTCGGGGTGAACTCCCGCTACATCCCGACCGCCGACCCGCTCGGCGTCGGCGGCGACTGGTACGACGTGGCCCCGCTGCCGGGCGGCCGGACCGCCCTGGTGGTGGGCGACGTGATGAGCCACGGCATGGCGGCGGCGGCCACCACCGGCGTACTGCGCGCGGTCGCCCGCACGTTGATGGCGCTGGACCTGACCCCGGAACGGATGCTCGCCCGCCTCGACCTCGCCGCCCGCGACCTGGAGGACGACCAGGTCGCGACGTGTCTGTGCGCCGTCTACGACCCGGCCGAGGGCGCGTACACCCTGGTCAGCGCCGGGCATCCGCCGCCGCTGCTGGTCGATGCCGACGGCAAGGCGTCGTTCGTGGACGTGCCGATCGGCGCGCCCATCGGCGCCGGCGTCATCCCGTACGACCCGCTGCGCCTGACCGTTCCGCCGGGCAGCCGACTCGTGCTCTACACCGACGGGCTGGTCAAGTCGCGAACCGAGGACATCGACGTACAGCTGGCCCGGCTGCGCAACCGGGCCGCCCGGCTCGGTCCCGACGAGTTGGACGCCGGCGCGCTCGGCGATCCCACGCCCGGCGCGGGAGCCCGCTTCGACGAGGCCGTGATGATGGTCGCGGCGACCCAACCGCCGCTCCTGGGCGGCGACTTGTTCGTCTGGGACCTGCCCCCGGACGGGTCGGCGGCGGGCCTGGCCCGCCGGTTGGTGCGCGGCCGACTCGACGAGTGGCAACTCGGCGACCTCTCCGACGTCACCGAACTCGTGGTCAGCGAACTCGTCGGCAACGCGCTGCGCTACGGCCACGCCCCGGGCCGGCTGCGGCTGCTCCGGCACGATCGCCTGGTGGTGGAGGTCTCCGACACCGGCCCGGACCTGCCGCAGATCCAGCACTCGTCGCTCAGCGACGAGGGCGGGCGCGGCCTGCAACTGATCAACATGTTGTGCCGGGGCTGGGGTTCCTGCCGCACCCCCACCGGCAAGATCGTCTGGGCCGAACAGGACATCCCGTAGCGGCCCGTCGGCCCTGATCGGGACCGCCGCCGCCGATCCGGCGGCGGCGCGCATGTCTCGGTTGCGTTTCGGTGCATACGCGGAACGCCGGCATGCGGGATCGTACGAACAGGGCCGGCGCGCTGCGGGAGCGTTGGCCGTCGACGTGTGATCGGGGAAAACCGAATGACCGACGATCGGGACTGCGTCTGTCACGTGCGCCAGGGCTACGCGCGGGTGACCGCGCCCAGGGTGCTCGATGTTTCCGTCGCCCACCATCTGCGCAAGGACCTCGTGTCGCAGATCAACGCCCTGCCCGACCACGTGGTCGAGCTGGCGTTCGATCTGTCGGGCACCGAGGTCTTCGACGCGGCGGGTGCGGCGGCGATCGGCTCGGCGTGCCGACACGCCTTCCTCCTCGGCCTGCGCTCGCACTGCCGCACCGTGTCGCCGGAGCTGCGCGACGCGTTGGCCTGCGTGGAGGCCGATGTCGCCCTGGTCGACCGATAGTTCGCCAGGACGACCCGAATCCGCGCCGGGACACCGGCGGCACCCGGATACCGTCGGTGTCCCGGGGCATGCTGAAATCCTTGGAGCGCGCGGTGGCTCTTGGATAGAGTACCGCCCGCCCGACGGCCACACCGTTCCACGGAGGCGACTTGCACCAGGATCCGGGATACCCACCGCCCTACCCTCCCGCTCCGCCGCCGCACCCGACCCAGCCCAGGTGGGCGTGGTGGGTCGTGGGCATCGCCATCCCGTTGATCGGCATCGTCGTCACCGTCGCCGTCAGCCGATCCGGCTCCGACGGGGACTCCAAGGCGCCGTCCGCGAACACCGCCCCCGCGCCGGAGCGGCAGAACACGCCGCCGGGCAACGGGACATCCGGATCGGCGGCGTCGCCGAGTGGGCAGACCGGGCAGTCGCCGGCCGGCACCCCCGGCCCGACCAGCCGGCCGGCCAAGGTGCTGTTCGGCCCCGGCACGGTCACCGCCACCGCCTCGTCCCGCTATGTGGACCTGGACACCAGCCCGCCGCTGGTCACCCCGTCGGGCAAGGCCGCCGACCTCGTCTTCGGTTTCCTCTTCGGCAAGCCCGACCTGGTCACCGAGGGGTCCAGCCCCACCCTGGCCCCGCTCCCCGACGGCAGCCCCGACCCGACGGCGGCCGACTGCGCCGAGGCGGTGCGCAAGCGCGGCTCCTACCTGGGCGGCGAACTGGCTCTGGGCTCCCGCTTCTGCGCCGTGACCGACGAGGGCCGCACCGCGTACTTCAAGCTGACCTCCGTACCCGCCGGCGAGACCCCGGTACGCATGGAGGTCACCGTCTGGGACCTCGCCGGCTGAGGCCGACCGCTCCGACCCGAGCGCCGGCGACCGCCCCAGCTCAGGGACATGCCGGTTCGCCGGTCGTGGGGCGCACGCCGACCGCGTTCCACGCGGCCCGCGTTGCGCCGAAGAGGGCGCACGTGGGGTCCAACCGCAAGGCCGCGTTCAGGGTGAGCCGGCGCTCCTGCGCGTACTTCGTGTTGGACGTACGCCCGAGCAGGGCCTGGTAGACGATTTGGCCGGCCGTCCGGATACCGACCCCGGTGACCGTCGAGTTGTCGCACGTCGGGCTCTTCGGCTTGCCGCCGCCGGGGTTGCTGCCCTCGGCGAGCAGATAGAACCAGTGGTTGAGCGGTCCGGCCGCCGCGTGCTCCTCCGTGTTCGGGATGGCAGAGCTGTAGCAGTTCGGGTCCCCTACCAGCGACGGGTTGTACATGTAGCGCAGCGGTCCGTTGCCGGTCAGGTCGATCTTCTCGCCGATCACGTAGTCCGGCTCGTCGTACGGCAGCGGCTCGTTGGCGTACGCCTCGGTCAGGGTGCCCATGATGTCGGCGAAGCCCTCGGCCAATCCCGGTTCCCGGAACGGCCAACCGGGGGCGGTCTGGTCGACGGCGTGGCCGTACTCGCGCCCGACCAGGTCCATTTCGGTCACCCACTTGCCGCTCGGGGTGTGCCCGATGTCGATGGCGCCGGCGGTCGGGTTCCAGCGCAGGCCCACGTCGTTCAGGCCCACGCGCAGCGGCCACGCGCCGCCCTGGCCGTTCTGCCCGTTGCGGCCCAGCCAGGCGCGGAACATGTCGAATTGCCGCTGCGCCGCCCACAGGGCGTCGACACAGGCGGTCTCCAGGTTGGTCGGATCGCCGTTGCCCCAGTCGTCGACCGGCTTGGTGAAAGTGCCGCCGCCGTTGTACTTCGTACAGGCCAGGTTGGTCCGGATCGGGTCGCGCAGCGTGTACGCGGAGCCGATACGCGTGGTGTCGATGGCGAGCGGGTCGGGCCCGTTCCACGCGCCGTGTCCCGTCCCGGCCGACAATGCGCCGGCGACGGCGGGTCGGGGGCCGGCCGCGTTCGAGGTCTGCGCGGTGCCGAGCAGCAGGGCGATCAGCAGGGCCAGGCACGAGCCGAAGGTCAGCGTGCTGCGATGCATCCGAACTCCCCGGGATGGAAGGCGGGTTCGTCACGCGGGCGAACGACACGCTCACACCCCGCCGGGGCGTGGTCAACGCCGGCGGCGGGCATCGGCACATTCCGGCGAGTGGCGGGCCGCGCGGTACCGGTCATGCGCTTCGGATCCGACCATTGCGGTTCGATACGGCACGGTTCGACCATATTTCGGATCATGCCGCCGGGGTCCGCGGACCGATTCGGACCTCCCTTCCGATTCGGCTTGTCGCCGACCGGTCACAGGGGGCAACGTGGGGTGTGTGGCGGTGTTCGGGCGGGGCCGGAGACGCGGGACGGCGGCCTATCCGCGGTCCGCGTACCTCCTGCGTGAGCAGCACGAACGGTTGCTCGACCTGATGCTCCTCGAATTGGCGAACGTCCGGGAGCGGCTCGCCGGGCAGCCGCGGGACGAGGCCGTGGAGCGGGGGCGCCGGGAACTCGTGGCGCAGGCCGTGCACTTCGCCGGGCGG
Organism: Embleya sp. NPDC055664; assembly: GCF_053618075.1. Classification (NCBI taxonomy): domain Bacteria; kingdom Bacillati; phylum Actinomycetota; class Actinomycetes; order Kitasatosporales; family Streptomycetaceae; genus Embleya; species Embleya sp. NPDC055664. Next base: position 345 of record NZ_JBSHGZ010000020.1, on the reverse strand, counting down.
ATCCCGCCGGGCTTCCCCGCGGTGTTCGCGAGATGGGCGACGATCCTGGAGGCCGCGCGGGAGTACGACGTCGCCGTCGCGCTGGACCTGGGCACGTCCGCGCTGCGTCAGGCCCGGGAGGACGCCGCGGCCAACGGGCGCACGACCGCCGCGCATCTGGCCCTGGCCGACGCGCACGCACGGACCCTGTGCGCCGTCGGCGCCCCGCCCGCCGAGCAGGCCGCGCTCGCGGACCTGCGGCGCACGTGGGCCGGGCGGATCGAAGCGGACGAGTAGCGCCCGGGCCGGCCGAGTAGCGCCGCAATCACCGGAAAAGGCGGGTGCCGGCCCCGGATTCGTGTTTTC
>NZ_JBSHGZ010000019.1:141478-181566 GCF_053618075.1 Embleya sp. NPDC055664 | reverse complement strand
GCCCCGGCCGCCCCCGCGCTCCGCCGCCCCCGCCCCCGCCCCCGCGCCCGGGGCCTGGCCCGGTAGCCCCGCCGCAGGCCCCCGCGAGCGGCTCACCCCGTCGCCAAGGTGGGTGTAGGCTACATTTATTAGCTGAGCTAACAACATTGTTCGGAGGTCTCGGATGCGGTCCCATCCCGAAGGCGCGCCGACCCGGGGCGAAGCCCAGGCCGACCACCCCACCCCCAAGCCCGGAATCCTCAAACAGCCCATGTCCGTGTGGGCCACCGCGTTCGCCGCCGTCGTGGCGTTCATGGGGATCGGGCTGGTCGATCCGATCCTGCCCTCGATCGCCAAGGGGCTGGACGCCTCACCGAGCCAGGTCTCGCTGCTGTTCACCAGCTACTTCCTGATCACCGCGGTGGCCATGCTGGTGACCGGATTCGTCTCCAGCCGGATCGGCGGTCGACGCACACTCCTGCTCGGCCTCGCCCTCGTGGTGATCTTCGCCGGCCTCGCCGGCACCTCGGACTCGGTCGGCGAACTGGTCGGCTTCCGGGCCGGCTGGGGGCTGGGCAATGCGCTGTTCGTGTCCACGTCCCTCGCCGTCATCGTCGGTGCGGCGAGCGGTGGTTCGGCCGCGGCGATCCTGCTCTACGAATCGGCGCTCGGGCTCGGCATGGCCTGCGGCCCGCTGCTCGGCGCGGTGCTCGGCGACGCCAGTTGGCGCTACCCGTTCTACGGCACCGCCGCGCTGATGGCGATCGGCTTCGCGCTGATCGTCGGGCTGCTGCGGGAACAACCCCGGCCCGCGCGCAAGATCGGTCTGCTCGATCCGCTCAAGGCGCTCGGACACAAGGGGCTGGCGACCACCGCCGCCGGTGCCTTCTTCTACAACTACGGCTTCTTCACGGTGCTCGCGTTCACCCCGTTCGTGCTGAACATGAGCCCGTACCGCAGCGGCGCGGTGTTCTTCGCGTGGGGTGTCCTGCTCGCCGTCTGCTCGGTCCTGGTCGCCCCGCGACTGCAGGCCCGGTTCGGCTCGGCGAACGTGGCCGCCGCGAGTCTGCTGCTGTTCGCCGCGGACCTGGTGGTGCTCGCGTACGGCTCGACCTCGGTCGTTGTGACCGGTGTCATCGTTTCAGGCGCCTTCATCGGTATAAACAACACGGTGTTCACCGAATTGGCGCTCGAAGTCTCGGACTCGCCGCGACCCGTGGCGAGCGCGGGATACAACTTCGTCCGCTGGTTCGCCGCCGCGGCGGCGCCGTTCCTGGCGCCCAAGTTGGAGGAGCACTTCAACGTGCACGTGCCGTTCCTGGTCGCCGGCGGGGCCTGTGTGGTCGCCGCCGCCGTGCTGTTCGGCGCCCGCCGGATGCTCGCCGGGGTCGACCACCGCGACACCGACACCGCCGCCGACGCGGCATCGCTGAACGCCCCCCGGCCCGTTCCGGCCACCGCCTGAACCGATAGAAGGAAGTGCACGACATGTACGAGCGCATTCTGGTCGCCGTCGACTCCACCCCCGAGGCCGACGACGTCCTGGCGCACACCGCCCGACTGGCCGGCGCGATCGGCGCGGCCGTCCGCGTCCTGCACGTGCAGACCCTGGACGTGGTGGACGGCGGCGGGGTCGGCGGCGTGGTCGAGGACGAGACCGCCGACGCCGCGGTCAAGGTGGTCACCGACGCCGTCGACACGCTCAAGGCGGCCGGCGTCACCAACGTCGAGGGCTGGACCGAGGAAACCGTGCGCGGCGACGTGCCGAACGCGGTCCTCGACCAGGCCCGCGCCTTCGGCGCCGACCTGCTGATCCTGGGTGCCCGCCGACACGGCGGCGTGGCCAGTCTCTTCCTCGGCAGCGTCAGCGACACGGTTGCGCACCGCTCGGTCTGCCCGGTGCTGCTGATTCCCTGATCGCACACCCCACAGGGCCCGGATGCCGAAGGTTGGTGTCCGGGCTCGACTCTTCCCGGCTCGACTCCCGGCTCAATCCTTGCGGGCCACGAAGTACACGTTCAGGAAGTCGCCCTCCAGGGAGCGGGCCCGCACGTCGGTGAAGCCCGCCTCGGCCAGCTTGGCCCGGGCCGCCTGCTCGCCCCAGACCGTGCCCAGGCCCTCGCCACCCTCGGCCAGCGAGACGGTCATGCAGTAGAAGACGGAGAAGGTGTACAACGCCGGTCCCAGCGGGTGTTCGAGGTTTTCCTCCAGCCGGCTGGACGCGGCGATCTCGCCCATCAGGAACACCCCGTCCGGACGCAGCGCCTCGGCGATCGCGGCCAGCGTGCGGGTCGGCCGGGCCAGATCGTGGATCACGTCGAACGCGGTGATCAGGTCGTACGAGCCGAGCGGTTCGGCCGCGTCGACCACCACGAACTCCGTGTTGGACAGCCCCATTTGCTCCGCCTCGCGGCGGGCGGCGGCGATGCCCTCGACGGAGATGTCCACGCCGCGGAACCGGCTGCGTGGAAACGCCTGGGCCAGCACGTTGACCGCGTGCCCCTGGCCGGTCCCCACGTCCAGCACATCGATTCCCGCCGCCAGCCGCTCGCCGAGACCGTCCACCAGCGGCACCACACCCGCCACCAGGGCCGCGTCCCAGACCCGGCCCGACTCCTCGGCCTGGAGCGCCTGGAAGCGCGGATAGGCCGAGTACGGCACCCCGCCACCGCGACGAAACGCCGTCACGACCTGCTCCTCGACCTCGCCCATCAGCGCCAGGTACTGGGTGAAGCCGGCGAAGTTCTCCGCCCCGGCGGCCCGGGTCAGCGAGGCCGCGTGCTCCGGCGGCAGCCGGTACGTGCCGGATTCCGGGGTGTACTCGACGAACCCGCCGGTGACCATGCCGCCCAACCACTCGCGCACGTAGCGCTCGACCAGCCCGGCGGCCCGAGCGATCTCCTCGCTCGTCGCGGGCGGCATCGCGGCCATCGTGTCGAACAGCCCGGTGCGATGGCCGACGCTGGTCAAAAAGGCCAGACAGCCGTCGTCGAGGATGGTGAGCAGGCGTCCCGCGAAGGCTTCCTGTCGCGCGGGATCGACATCGAGGACGGTCATGGCAACTCCCGATCGGTCGGCTCGACGGAAGCCGCCCCGGGCACGGGCGACGCCCGTATGGGAGAAAGGTCTCCTTTGCCACGCTACGCCCGATCCGATCGAGCCGGACACCGGTCGATCGGGGCCTTCGGCCCGGGCCCTCGGCCCGCCGGCGAGCCGAGGGACGTCGCCCCGGATCAGGCCCGATCCGCGTACACCGCCGCGTCCGTCCAGAAGTCCGCCAGCGCCGCCGCGGTGGCGCCCGGGGCCTCCACGTTCGGGGAGTGGTGGGTGCCCGGGATCGCCACGTGCGGGACACCCAGACGCTCGGCCATCTCGGCCTGCCAGGGGACCGGCCAGGCGTAGTCCTCGACGCCGGAGATCACCAGCGCGGGCAGGCCGGCCGCGACGACCGCGGCAAGGTCGGCGACCAGGTCGGGCTCGGAGCGCAACTGTTCGGCCATGGCCAGCAGGCCCGCCGGGACGGTGCCCAGCCAGCGGGCGTGCAGGAACGCGGCGATCGCCGGATCGGTGGGCGGGAGCAGGCCGGCCTCCAGCTCGACCGCCTGCATCGCCTCCCACACCTCCTGGCGGGTGAGCACCGGCAGCACGTCCTCCAGCAGCAGCAGCCGCTCGATCTCGGGCGGGCAGATCGCCGCCGGACCCGTGCTCATCAGGGTCAGCGAGGCCAGCCGTTCCGGCGCGCGCAGCGCCACCGATCGGCACACCAGGCCGCCGTAGGAGTGCCCCACCAGGTGGATGGGCTCGCCCGGGGCCACCGCGTCCGCGATCGCGAGCACGTCGTCGACCAGCGCGTCGCGGGTGTACGCCGCCGGGTCGTCCGGGCCCTCGGTCTCGTACTGTCCGCGTTGGTCCACGGCCACCGTGTGGAAGCCGCGCCGGGCCAGCGGCTCGCCGAGCGCGATGAAGTCCTCCTTGCTGCCGGTGAACCCGGGCACGAGCACGGCGGTGCCCGGCCTCGGTCCGGCGGCCGGCGGGGTGGACTCCAGGACGGCGAATCGTCCGCGCCCGGTCGCCAGGCGACGGGAGCGGACGGTCCCGGGCAAGGTCAGAAAGCGTGGCGTACTCACGCCGTCGAGCCTACTTATCCGCAGGTACGACGACGGCCCCCGCCGCGAAGCGCGGACGTGATCGTCCACACTCCACACCGGAGGCCGTCGTACGAGCGGCCGGGGCCGCCCGCCTCTCGTCGAACTCAGCCCTCGTCGGTCGCGACCGCGCCCGCCTCGGCGCCCTCGGGACGACGCCGGGTGCGCCGGCGGCGACGCCGAGGCGCCCGCTCGCCGTCACCGTCCGCGTCCGCCCCACCGTCGGCGGGGGCCGGGACGATCACCGCGGTCGGCTCGACGAAGGCCGCGACCGGCGCGCCGGTCGACTCGGCGGCCACGCTCGGCGCCGTGCCGGTCGCCACGGCCGTGGCCACGGCCTCCCCGGCCTCCGCGCCGTTGACCCGACGCCGCCGTCGCGACCCGGGCGCCCGACGGCGGCTGGGCTCGCTCGACTCGGCGTCGGCCGCGGCCGGCCCGGCGGTGGAGGGACCGGACGCGGCCGGACCGCTCCGGCTCCGCCCGCCCGCGCCGCCCTTGCGCCCCGACCCGCCCCGGCTGTTCTTGCCGGTCTCGCCCAGGTCCTCGACGTCCTCCGCGCCCAGCCCCGCACGGGTGCGGTCGGCGCGCGGCAGCACGCTGCCCACGGTGGTGGGGATGTCCAGGTCGGTGAACAGGTGCGGAGAGGTGGAGTAGGTCTCCACCGGGTCGGCGAAGCCCAGGTCCAGCGCCTTGTTGATCAGGCTCCAGCGCGGGATGTCCTCCCAGTCGACCAGCGTCACGGCGGTGCCGGAGGCACCCGCGCGGCCGGTGCGACCGATGCGGTGCAGGTAGGTCTTCTCGTCGTCGGGGCACTGGTAGTTCACCACGTGGGTGACACCCTCGACGTCGATCCCGCGGGCCGCGACGTCGGTGGCCACGAGCACGTCCACCTTGCCGTTGCGGAACGCGCGCAGCGCCTGCTCGCGCGCGCCCTGGCCGAGGTCGCCGTGCACGGCGGCGGAGGCGAAGCCCCGCTCGGCCAGGCCCTGGGCCAGGTCGGCCGCGGTGCGCTTGGTCCGGCAGAACACCATGACCAGGCCGCGCCCGTTGGCCTGCAGGACCCGGGCCATCAGCTCGGGCTTGTCCAGGCCGTGCGCGCGGTAGACGCGCTGCTGGACCGACTTGACGGTGGCGCCCGCGTCGTCCGGCTCCGAGGCGCGGATGTGCGTGGGGCGGCTCATGTAGCGGCGCGCCAGGGTGATGATCTGACCCGGCATGGTGGCCGAGAACAACATCGTCTGGCGGCGGGCGGGCAGCCGCTCGACGATCTTCTCGACGTCGGGCAAAAAGCCCAGGTCGAGCATCTCGTCGGCCTCGTCCAGGACCAGCATCTTGACCTCGGACAGGTTCACGTGCCCCTGTCCGACCAGGTCGAGCAGTCGACCGGGGGTGCCGACGACCACGTCGACGCCCTTCTTGAGGGTGTCGATCTGCGGCTCGTACGCCCGGCCGCCGTAGACGGCGAGCACCCGTACGTTGCGCAGCTTGCCCGCGGCCTGGAGGTCGTTGGTCACCTGCACGCACAGCTCGCGCGTGGGGACCACGACCAGGGCCTGCGGGGTGCGGCCGGCAACCGTGCCGGCGGGCGCGCGGCCCGCCTCGATGTCGGCCGCCACCATGATGCGCTGCAGCAGCGGGATGCCGAAACCGAGGGTCTTGCCGGTCCCGGTCTTGGCCTGGCCGATCACGTCACTGCCCGAGAGCGCGACGGGAAGGGTCATCTCCTGGACGGGGAAAGCCTCGACGATGCCGAGCGCTTCCAGCGCCTCGGCCGTCTCCGAAAGTACTCCGAGTTCGCGAAAAGTTGTCAGGGGTCCAGCCTCTTCTGTGTGGTGGGGGCCGTCAGTACCGAAAGCGGGTCGAGACCGAGGCGCCCATCGAAAAAGCGGGGCGCGGCACGGGACCTCTCGCCTTCGGGCGGCCACCCGAGCGGGTCGGTCGGAGCCAGTCGTCCTCCGACCGGGCATCCGCGTTCACTACCACTGTACCCGGCGGCGTGCGGCCGGTGGGGTGATGCTCATTACTGCTTGTCCGGAGATGGGCGACTCCGCCCGGACCTGGCGCCCACGTGACCGCGGTGCGCTCACTACGCTGCGTACTTGTGCACATCGGGCCGCACGGCCCGAAGGAACACGAGCGAAGGGGTGGGCATGAGCGAGGGTACGGAGCCGACGGGGGAGATGCGGGCGGCCGTGATCGAACTGCTCGGCGTGCTCGCGTACGGCGAGATCACCGCCTTCGAGCGGCTGGCGGAGGACGCCAAGATGGCCCCCACCGTCGAGGACAAGGCCGCGCTGGCCGCGATGGCGGTCGCCGAGTTCCAACACTTCACCCTGCTGCGTGACCGCATCGCCGCACTCGGCGCGGACCCGGCGCGGGCGATGGACCCCTTCATCGCGCCGCTGGACGAGTTCCACGTGCACACCGCCCCCGCCGACTGGCTGGAGGGCCTGGTCAAGGCGTACGTGGGGGACGGGATCGCGGCCGATTTCTATCGTGAGGTCGCCGCGCACCTGGACGAGGTCAGCCGGGACCTGATCGTCGAGGTGCAGCGGGACACCGGGCACTCGGCCTTCGTGGTGGACGCGGTGCGCTCGGCGATCGAGCGTGACCCCAAGGTGGCGGGCCGGCTCGCGCTGTGGGGACGACGGCTGATGGGCGAGGCGCTCAGCCAGGCCCAGCGGGTCGCCGCGGAGCGGGACGTGTTGTCCACGATGCTGATCGGCGGCGGGGCCGGCCCCGGTTTCGAACTGGCCGAGATCGGCCGGATGTTCAACCGGATCACCGAGGCGCACCAGCGGCGCATGGCCGCCCTGGGACTGGCTTCCTGACCGGGGCGCCGGCCACGACAAAGCCCGAGAGTGGGCGATCCGTGTTCGGATCGCCCACCCTCGGGCTCGTGCGGTGCCGCGTGCGACACCCTCGCTCAGGCGTTGGCGCCGAAGCCGACCTTGCGGGCCGAGGACTCGCCGATCTCGACGTAGGCCAGCCGGTCGGCCGGCACGATCACGCGGCGGCCCTTCTCGTCCGTCAGGGACAGCAGCGCCGACGTCCCCGACAGCGCGTCGGCGATGGCCCGCTCGACGTCCTCCGGGTTGTCCGTGCTCTCCAGCACCAGTTCCCGCGCGGCGTGCTGTACGCCGATCTTGATCTCCACGGCTGTCCCTCCGGCCTTGAAATTCTGGAGATCGGCGCCGCGAGACTCGCGGGCCGTACCTTCCCCAGCAGGCTAGTCGAGAGCCGGGGTCACCGAACGCCATGACGGGTACGCCCAACGCGAACGCCGGACGGGAACAAGATCGTCCCGGCGCCCGTATCCGCAGGTCCGCCCGCTCAGTGCGGCGGGTCGTCCTTGCGCGGGAAGCGGGAGATGCCGCGCCAGGACAGCGACGACACCAGCTGCGACGCGGCGTCGCGCGGGATGGTCGCGCCGCGCGCGATCCAGTAGCGCGCGGTGACCTGAGCCATGCCGGTCAGCCCGATCGCCAGGAGCATCGACTCCTCCTGGCCGAGGCCGGTGTCCTCGGCGATGATCTTGCTCACCGCGTCGGCGCACATCTCGCTGACCCGCTCCACCCGCTCGCGCACGGCGCTCTCGTTGGTCAGGTCCGACTCGAAGACCAACCGGAACGCACCGCCGTCGTCGTCGACGAAGGCGAAGTAGGCGTCGACCGTGGCGGCGACCCGGAGCTTGTTGTCGTGCGTCGACTCCAGCGCCCGCCGCACCGCCGCGAACAGCGCCTCGCAGTGCTGGTCGAGCAGCGCCAGATACAGCTCCAGCTTGCCGGGGAAGTGCTGGTACAACACGGGCTTGCTGACGCCGGCGCATTCGGCGATGTCGTCCATCGCGGCGGCGTGGTAGCCCTGCTTGACGAAGACTTCCTGGGCGGCGCCGAGGAGTTGCGTTCTGCGCGCGAGCCGGGGCAGCCGGGTGCCGCGAGGACGGGGGTCCGCATCCTGGATGGCTGTCACGGGGCTCCTCAAGGTGTCGCTCAACGTGTCGCGGACACCGGATGGTTCGGTGATCCGGCGGGTCTTTCCACCACGTCATCCTACTTTCGGGTAACCCAGGGCGTAAGTTTCGTGGCGCAACGAAACAGGATCCCGCGCCTTCGATACCCCCCGCAAGGGGGCGCGTGAGGTGCACGGACCGCCCGCGCGAGCCCCGGTCGGCGGGGTGATCGGGGCGGTCAGCGGTAGTCCTCGTCCTCCGCGTGCCCGACCCCGCGGCGCTGTTCGGTGGCGTCCGCGGGATCCACGCCGTCGGGCACCGACCCCCACACGGGCTCCTCGTCCTCGTCGTCCGCCACCACGGAGGTCTGCTGCTCCACCGCGTCGGGCACCGGGATCTCGGGGTCGTCGACCGTTTCGTCGGACGCGTTGGCGTCACCGAGCGTGACGTCCTGGAACTCGGGGGTATCGTCGATTCCGTACATACGGCCTCCCTGCCCGTGCGGACCGCCGGTATTCGGTGTTCCCGCATGTCTTCGTGAGTGTGCGCAAAACCCCGCATGTCCATGATCCGCCTCGAAAACGCTGCCGCACTTTCGGGATCGATGTCGAAACGTGATGTGGGAAGCGTTTAGAGTGACGTCATGAAACCGGGCAAACGTGCCGAGACCACCCTGCCGAGCGAAGACGGTCGGGGCATCACCCCTTCCGTCCCAGTGATCGTCTCGTAATATTGCCCACCGTGACGACCCTGAGCCCCGCAAGCGACGCCGACCCGACGCCCTGGCCTGCGCGAACGGTCGAGGTCGGGAGCGGTAGCGAGGTCGTGGTGCGCCGCGACGCGCTCGGCGACGGCGACCTGCCGCCCGCGATGATGATCCACGGGCTCGGCGGTTCGTCGCTGAACTGGACGGAACTCGCCGCCGAACTGCGGTCGGATCTTTCCGTGGAGCTGATCGACCTCCCCGGATTCGGATACTCCGCGCCGCCGCGCAACGGCGACTACTCGATCTCCGCGCACTGTCGTGCGGTCGAGGGCGCGATCCTGTCGCTGCGCAAGGGCCCCGTGCATCTGTTCGGCAACTCGATGGGCGGGGCGGTGGCCACCCGGCTCGCCGCCCGGCGGCCGGACCTGGTCCGCACGCTGACCCTGATCTCGCCCGCGCTGCCGGACCTGCGGGTGCGCCCGTCGGTGGTGCCCACGGCGCTGCTCGGGGTGCCCGGCGTGGGCCGCGCGCTGTTGCGGATCAGTCGGAACATGACACCCGAGGAACGCACCCGGATGTCGATCGCGATGATGTACGGCAACCCGGGCGCGGTCGGTGAGAAGGCCTTCGCCGACGCCGCGGCCGAGTACCGGCGCCGGCTCGAACTCCCGTACATGATGGACGCGTTCTCACACTCGACCCGATCGGTGATCGGGGCCTACCTGGAGCGCGGCAGCCGGGCGCTGTGGCGGCAGGCGGCCGAGGTGCGGGCGTCGACACTGCTCGTCTACGGTCGTCGGGACCGACTGGTCGACCCGCGGATGGCCAAGCGGGCCACCGAGACCTTCCCCGACGCCCGATTGCTCGTGGTGCCCGACTCCGGGCACGTGGCCATGCTCGAACACCCCCGCGTGGTGGCCCGGGGTTTCCGCGAACTACTCGACGGGGCCCTCTCGCCGTCGAACGTGGTGGGGTGAACGCAGACTCATGGGACGTCATTCGGGCGTGCAGACGAGCGTGCAGTACGGCGGCGAGGAACTGCCGGACGACGGACTCTCCGGCGGCTACGCGGCGGTGCCGCAGCAGGGCGACTACGGACAGGTCCACGAGGGCGGATACGCCGGCGGCTGGGCCGCCGGCCCGACCGACACGTCGTATGCCTCCGGATACGTCGAGCAGGACACCGGCTACCACGGGTACCCCGTGGATCAGGGCTACGGCGGATATCCCACCGACGGGCAGCACACCGGGTCCTACGGCTACGAGGCCGTGCAGCACGGCTGGGAGCACCCCGCGCCGGCGGTCGACTCCGGCACCTGGGCGGCGGTCGGGACGATGCCCGGCGCGCCCGCGCACTGGGACGACCCGCTGGAGCCCTACGACGCGCAGCCGCGGACCGGTGGCTACCCCGCGCAGAACTTCGCGGCCGGCGGGTACGGGACCGACACGTTCGGCGCGCCCGCGTTCGACACGGGCACGTTCGACACCGGCTCCTTCGGCGGCGACGGCTACGCCACGGGCGGCTACGCGGGTGTGGGCCATGCCAACGACCTGTACGCCGCGGACGCCTACCAGAGCGGGATGCACGCCGCGGTCGAGGTGCCCGCCGCGCCGACCTACGACACCACCACGTTCGAGCCGCAGAGCTTCGTCGGCTACGGCTACGACACCTCGGGCGGATACCCGGTCGTGGCGCCGGTCGAGGATCCGGCGGTCGACGCGCTCTACGACCTGCCCGCGGAGCCCGCTCGGATCGATCCGCCCGGAGCGGGGCAGTACGCGATGAAGGCCGAGTCGTGGGTCGGCTCGGGGCCCGAACTCGACCTGGAACAACTCTCGTTCGCGACCGAGCCGGGCGACGACTTCGCCGACGCGCAGCCCCTGCACGTCGAACCCGAGCCGGAGCACGGCTTCGAGCCGGACACCGGCAACGCCCCGCCGCGAGGTCGCGCGCAGACCCGCAAGGCGAACCGGCCCGCGCCGCGCAAGGGACGGCGCACGCTGGTCGCGGCGGGCGGCGTCGTGGTGACCGGCGCGGTGCTCGCCGGCGCGGTCGTACTGCAGATGCCCGACGAGGGCACGTCGACCCAGGCGTCCGGCGACGACCAGGCCGCGCCGGGCGCGGGCCACCGGCCCACCGACCAGGCCGCCTCGCGGGGTTCGGAGCGGGACCCGGTGGCCCCCGGCAGCGCCTCCGCGCTGCCGCTGCCCACGCCCCAGTCGCCGACCACCACCGACCAGCTCACCCTGCGCTTCCCGCTGGATCCGAAGCTGGGACTGGGCAACAAGTTCGACACCGTGCCCGGCAAGGAGGCCGCCCCCGGCCCGGGGCGCAAGTACACCTACGCGGTGGAGATCGAGCAGGGCCTGCAACTCGACGGCGAACTGTTCGCCACCACGGTGCAGAAGACGCTGAACGACAAGCGCAGTTGGGCGAGCGGCGGACTGACCTTCGAGCGCACCGACAACTCGCCGAAGGCGGACTTCGTGGTGCGGCTGGCCAGCCCGGGGACGGTGCACAAGACGTGCAGCCCCCTGGTCGGCGACACCAGCGAGGACAACGTCTCCTGCGACGCGTACGGCACCCGGTGGGTGATGATCAACGCCTGGCGCTGGGCCCAGGGTTCGACCGCCTACGGCGACGACATCGTCGGCTATCGGCAGATGCTGATCAACCACGAGGTCGGCCACCGGCTCGGACACAACCACGAGAAGGCGTGCGGCGCGGGCGGCATCGGGGCGGGCCTGGCTCCGGTGATGATGCAGCAGACCAAGACCCGGGTCGCGAGCGAGGGCTCGATGAAGGGTGAGACCTGCGAGGCCAACCCGTGGCCGTACCCGTCGGGCAAGCTCACCAAGTAGTCGCATCCCGGTCCGCCGGGCGCCCTTGCGGGTGCTCGGCGGCGCTGCCGCACACGCATCTCACGGACCGGACCCGGTGCCCGGGAATCGGGACGAGCGTGACACTGTTGCGGTAGGAAAAGAGCCGAGATTAGACAGTCCGACCATCGGAGTTTCCGTGTCGCAGCTACCACCTCTGGTCGAGCCGGCCGCCGAGCTGACCGTCGACGAGGTCCGTCGTTACTCGCGCCACCTGATCATCCCCGACGTCGGGATGGCCGGGCAGAAGCGGCTGAAGAACGCCAAGGTGCTCTGTGTGGGCGCCGGTGGCCTGGGGTCGCCGGCGTTGATGTACCTCGCCGCGGCGGGTGTCGGCACGCTCGGCATCGTCGAGTTCGACACCGTCGACGAGTCCAACCTCCAGCGTCAGATCATCCACGGGCAGAGCGACATCGGCCGCTCGAAGGCCGAGTCCGCGCGCGACTCGGTCAAGGAGATCAACCCGTACACCGAGGTCGTCCTGCACGAGGAGCGGCTCGAGGCCGACAACGTGATGGAGATCTTCGCGCAGTACGACCTGATCGTCGACGGCACGGACAACTTCGCCACGCGCTACCTGGTCAACGACGCCTGCGTGCTGCTGAACAAGCCGTACGTGTGGGGCTCGATCTACCGCTTCGACGGTCAGGCGAGCGTGTTCTGGTCCGAGCACGGGCCGTGCTACCGCTGCCTGTACCCGGAGCCGCCGCCGCCCGGGATGGTCCCCTCCTGCGCCGAGGGCGGCGTGCTCGGCGTGCTGTGCGCGTCGATCGGGTCGATCCAGGTCAACGAGGCGATCAAGCTGCTCCAGGGCATCGGCGAGCCGCTGGTCGGCCGGCTGATGATCTACGACGCGCTGGAGATGACCTACCGCACGGTCAAGGTCCGCAAGGACCCCGAGTGCGCGGTCTGCGGCAAGAACCCGACCGTCACCGAGCTGATCGACTACGAGGCGTTCTGCGGCGTGGTCTCCGAGGAGGCCCAGGAGGCCGCGCTCGGGTCCACGATCACGCCCCGGCAGCTCAAGGAATGGCTCGACGCCGGCGAGAACATCGACCTGATCGACGTGCGGGAGCCGGGCGAGTACGAGATCGTGCAGATCCCGGGGTCGCGGCTGGTCCCGAAGAACGAGTTCCTGATGGGCCGCGCCCTGGAGGACATGCCGCAGGACAAGCGGATCGTGCTCAACTGCAAGACCGGTGTGCGGTCGGCCGAGGTATTGGCCGTGTTGCACGCCGCGGGCTTCAAGGACTCCGTGCACCTCGGTGGCGGCGTGATCGGTTGGGTCAACCAGATCGAGCCGGAGAAGCCGGTCTACTAGGTCCTCGGGGCCGGACGGCCGTGGCGTTTGCCCGGCCTCCGGCCGGGGGTTGTCCTCAAACGCCGGACGGGCTGGGAGTTGGCTCGGCTTGGTGAGGTGCGTGCTGTTTGGGGGTCCTGCTGTTTCGGGTGTCCTCAAGCGCCGGACGGGCTGAAATTTGGCCCGTTCGGCGCTTTTGGGTTGCGGAGATGCTTTTGGGCCGTGGGAAGCATTCGGTTGCCGGAGGTACCGGCGCTCAGATCGCCTGTTTGCGTTGTAGGTGGGTGAAGGCGAGCCAGCCGGGGAGGACCGGGAGCCAGAAGGTCAGGAAGCGGTAGAGCAGGACCGCGGCCGTCGCGGTTTCGAACGGCAGGCGTGCGGTGCTGGTCAGGCCCGCGATCAGGGCCGCCTCCACCGCGCCGATGCCGCCCGGCGTGGGCGCGGCCGAGCCGATCGCGTTGCCCGCCAGGAAGACCACCGCGATCGCGGCGAAGTTGGCCGAGCCGCCGAAGGCCCGCACGCTGGCGTCCAGACACAGGATGAAGGTCAGCGTCAGCAACACCGTGCCGCCCAGGCCCGCCGCCAGCTTGGTCGGCGTCTGCAGCACGTCGAGCAGCCTCGGCACGATCCCGGAGAACAACTGGCGCAATTGCTTGACGATCCAGCGCCGCAGCGGCGGTACGGCCATCACCAGCAGGGTCACCAGGGCCACGACCAGCAGGCCCGCGATCACCGCGCCGGACGGCGCGAAGGACGGCGTCTCCGCGGTGCCGGCGATGTAGCCGAAGAAGGCCAACAGGCCGACGTGGAAGACCAGTCCGCCGAGTTGGGAGACACCGACGCTGGCCGCGGCCAGGGTGGGCGGAATCCCGGCCTTTTGCAGATACCGGGTGTTCAGCGCGACGCCGCTGACCGCCGGCGGGGCGACCAGCTTCACGAACGAGCCGGCGAGTTGCACCATTGTGGTGCGATACAGCGACAACCGCTCCGGTACGTAGCCCAGCAACATCAGCGCGGCGCACACATAGCTGAGCGAGGCGGCCAGCAGGCCGATCGCCGCCCAGCCCCAGTTGGCGCTCGCGAAGATCTCGCCCAGATCGACGTGGCTGAGCTGGGACAGCAGGAAGTAGCCCGCGAATGCGCTCGCCACCACGGAGACCAGGGTGCGTGCGCGCACGCGCTCCAGGCGCACCGGCTCGACCTCGGCCTGGGGGCGCAGTTCCAGGATCTGCTCGCGGATCCGGGAGAGCAGGTTCTTGTCCTTGCGCAGCACCGAGCGGGTGCTGCGGCTGAGCGCGACCTTTTGCAGCAGCGGCAGGCACGCGGCGACGGTGTCCGCGCCCAGCACCTCGGCGGCGGTGTGTACGGCGCGCTCCTCGCCCACCCGCAGCGCCACCGTGGTGAGCAGTTGCGCGGTGTCGATGCGCAGCGCCAGGTCGCTCGACGCGATCTCGCCGGCCCGCAGGTCCACCAGCCACGGCTCGCCGGAGCCGTCCACCAGGATGCTCTCCGCGACCAGCCGGCGATGGGTGAGCCGGTGTGCCTGGAGCAGGCCGAGCAGTTGCCACACCCGGGCCAGGAGTTCGTCGGTGATCTCCTCGTCGTCGAGCGTGTCCAGGGTGCGGCCGGGCACGTGCGCGTAGGCCAACAGCGCGGCGTCCGGGCCCACCTCGGTGGTGGCCACCAGGCGCGGCGCGCGCACGCCGGCGTCGGCGCACGCGTACGCCATCAGCGACTCCTGTTCGAGCGCGCGCCGGGTGGACAGCACGGTGCGGCGCTGGGTGACCCCGCGCAACACCAGCCGCCGGTAGAACCGGTAGATCGCGCCGGACGCCTGCTGGTCGCGGTCGAGCACGGTCACGTCGAGCAGGCGGTCGTCGGCCAGCCGGACCGCGTAGCGGCGGGTCTCCTCGGGACCGTCGTCGGTGCGTACGCACGACAGCGCGACCAGGCCGAACCGGCGCAGCGCGGCGACCACCGACTCGGCCGGCGGGCGGGTGTTGGGCAGGCCGACCGCGTACAGCGTGGCGTAGGCGATGGTGCGCCCGAACAGCACGCTGGTGAGCAGCGCGACGGGGGTGGTGTAGCCGCCGACCAGCACCGTTGCCGCGTTCAGCAGCAGCAGCGTCCAGACCACGAGTTGCCAGCGCGGTCGGCGCACCAAGCCGACCGCGGTGACGTAGGCGACGATCGGCGCGAGATAGCCGTGCACCGGATCGGTCCAGCCGGTCTGCGGCAGCGGCAGCGGGCGGGTGAGCGCGTCGCGCAGCGCCTCGGGGCCCGGGCCGGTGATCCACCAGTCCAAACCGAGCGAGGCCAGGTAGGTGGCCGCGGCGGCGATCACCCCGTCGGCGACCCGCAACCCGTCCCTGCTGATCAGGCGTTCGATGCCGTAGGCCACCGGCACCACGAGCACCGCGACGGCGAACACCCCGCCGGACAGGTTGAGCAGCAGGTGCGGCGTGCTGTTCTGCGCGCCGCGCACGATGTCCGATTCCAGGCCGGAGGTGGTCTGGCGGGCGATACTGGCCAGGAAGAAGACCACGCCCAGGGCGAGCACGCCGAGCAGGACTCGGATCAAATCGGACGAACGGTGTACCCGCAGGGGTTGCGAGGGCTCGACGACGAGGGCGCGCCCGTTCCCGGGGGCACCCCTCGCGAATGTCTCGTCATGGTCTCGTATCACCCGTCACCGCCGCGTCGATGGTGCCACGACCCGTGCCCCGGTTCGCGCCCGGCCGCGCCGAAGTGCGGCCGAAAGGGGATCGGCGGCCGTCGGACCAGGTGTCCGACGACTCTGTCACCATGTGCGGATGAGTGACCCTAACCCCTTCGCCGAGCGGGTGCTCGACCTGGTCGAGCGCATTCCCGCCGGGCGGGTGATGGCGTACGGGGACATCGCCGAGGCCCTTCAGGATGGCGGTCCCCGGCAGGTCGGCCGGGTGATGGCGCTGTACGGCGGCGGGGTGCCCTGGTGGCGCGTGGTGCGGGCGGACGGCTCACTGCCGCCGAGCCACGCGGTGCGCGCGCCGAAGCACTACCGGGCCGAGGGCACCCCGCTGCGCTCCGGCGGCGAGCGGGTGGACATGACCCGGGCGCGCTGGACGCCGGACCCCGAGGACGTGCCGCAGGAGCCGGAACTTCCCCCGATACCCTGACGATCGGGGACGAACCGGGGCGCCGTGCCGGTGCTCGGGGCGCCCGCGATGCGGGTGTGCTCCCCGGGCGGGAGAGCCGGATGTGATCTGATGGGCAACGGCCGCGCCCTGCCGACCGGGGCGCGGCCACCCTCTCCGAGGTCGCGACCCGGTGCCGCGCCCGGCGACGTCCGCCCGGCACGGCCCGTGTGACGCGGCCGGCCCGGCCCGAGCAGCAGCAGGATTCGACGGCGACCCGAAGGCACCCCCGGCCAGATGACCACCCCGACCCCGGCGTACCGGCTGCGACGTACTCCCGTGGCCCCGCCCGCGCCCGTGATCCCCGACGCCTACCAGCGGGCGGTGATCGAGCACCGGGGCGGCCCGCTGCTCGTGCTCGCCGGTCCCGGCACGGGCAAGACCACCGTGCTCGTGGAGGCGGTCGCCGAGCGGGTCGCGCGCGGGATCCGGCCCGAGGAGATCCTGGTCCTGACCTTCGGCCGCAAGGCGGCGGGGGAGCTGCGCGACCGGTTGACCGCCCGGCTGCGCGCGGCCGGCGCGCGCACCGCGACGGTGCCGACCGCGACCACGTTCCACTCGTTCTGCTACGCCCTGGTGCGCGAGCACCAGCCGGCCGAGTTGTTCAGCTATCCGCTGCGCCTGCTCACCGGCCCCGAGCAGGACGTGTTCGTGCGTGAACTGCTCGCGGGCGGGGTCGAGGAGGGCAGCCTGACCTGGCCCACCGAACTGCGCGCGGCGGTGGGCACCCGCGGCTTCGCCGACGAGGTGCGCGCGGTGATCGCGCGCAGCCGCGAGATCGGGCTCGACCCGGACGCGCTGGCCCGGTTCGCCGAGGACACCGGGCGCCGGGACTGGCGGGCCGCGGCCGACTTCCTGGCCGAATACCTGGACGTGATCGACGCGCAGGGCGTGGTGGACTACGCCGAACTCGTGCACCGCGCGGTGCTGCTGGCCGAGCAGCCGGAGACCGCCGCGATCCTGCGCGGGCGCTACAAGGCGGTGTTCGTCGACGAGTACCAGGACACCGACCCGGCACAGGTGCGCCTGTTGGCCGCGCTCGCCGGGGACGGGCGGGACCTGATCGCGGTGGGCGATCCGGACCAGTCCATCTACGCGTTCCGCGGCGCCGACGTGAACGGCATCCTCGACTTCCCGCACCGTTTCCCGCGCGCCGACGGCGAGCCCGCCGACATCGTGGTGCTGCGCACCTCGCGCCGGGCACCGGCCGGCCTGCTCGCCGCCTCGCGCGTGGTCACCCAGCGCATGGCGCTGAGCCGGCTGCCGGCCGACCGGGTACGCGCGCACCGCGAGTTGATCCCGTCGGTGTCGGGAGCCGAGGACCCGAGCCGGGTCGAGGTGTACACGTATCCCACGCCCGGCGCCGAGTTGGACAACACCGCCGACATCCTGCGCCGCGCGCACCTGGAGGACGGCGTGCCGTGGGGGCGGATGGCCGTGCTCGTGCGCTCCGGCGCCCGCTCGATCCCGGGCCTGCGCCGGGCGTTGTCGGCCGCCGGGGTGCCGCTCGAGATCGCCGGCGACGAGTTGCCGATCGCGGCCGAGCAGGCGGTGGCGCCGCTGCTGACCGCGCTGCACGTGGCGGCGGACCCGACCGTGCTGGACGCGGAGACCGCGCGCGGGTTGTTGCAGTCGCCGCTGGGCGGGCTCGACGCGGGTGATCTGCGCCTGCTCGGGCGGGCGTTGCGGGCCGAGGAGCGGGCGGCGTCGGCCGCGACGGTGACCGGCACCCGGCCGTCGGCCGAGCTGATCCGGGACGCGCTGGCCGCGCCCGAGCAACTGGTCGGGATAGAGCAGCGGGTCGGCGGCGGCGCGCTGCGGCTCGGTCTGCTGATCCGCAAGGCGCGCGAGGTGCTGGCGGGCGGCGGCACCACCGAGGACGCGCTGTGGGAGTTGTGGCAGGGCACCCCGTGGCCGGGCCGGCTGGAGCGCGCGGTGTTGCGGGGCGGTACCGCCGGGCGCAACGCGGACCGCGATCTGGACGCGGTGGTGGCCCTGTTCGAGGTGGCGGCCAAGGCCGAGGAGCGGGCCGGCCACCGGGGGGCGCTGAACTTCCTGGCCGAGTTGAAGGCCCAGGAGATCGCGGGCGACCGGCTCGACGACAGCGCGCTGCGCGGCGAGGCGGTGCGGCTGCTGACCGCGCACCGGGCCAAGGGCCTGCAGTGGCGCCTGGTGGTGGTGCACGGGGTGCAGGAGGGCCTGTGGCCGGACCTGCGCCGACGGGGTTCGCTGCTCGAAGCCGACCGGATCGGCTCGGACGGGCTGGCCGAGCCGCTCTCGCCCGGCGCGCTGCTCGCCGAGGAGCGGCGGTTGTTCTACGTCGCGGTCACCCGGGCGCAGGAGCGGCTGGTGGTGACCGCGGTCGACTCCAGCTACGACGACGGCGATCAGCCCTCGCGGTTCCTGGAGGAGCTGGGTGTGCCGCCGGTGGAGGTCAAGGAGCGGCCCCGGCGCCCGCTGTCCACCTCCGCGCTGGTGGCCGAGTTGCGCTCGGCGGCGGTGGATCCGCTGGCGCCGGCCGTGCTGCGCCGGGCCGCCGCGCGCCGGTTGGCCGCGCTCGCGGATCTGCGTGACGACGAGGGGCACGCGCTGGTGCCGGCCGCGCACCCGGACCGGTGGTGGGGCCTGGTGGCGCCGACCGACCCGGGAGTGCCGATCCGGGACCCGGCGGACGCGGTGCGGCTGTCCGGCAGTTCGGTGGCCAAGGTGCGCGACTGCGCGCTGAGCTGGTTCCTGGGCAGCGAGGTGCACGCCGAGTCGCCACGCTCGGCGGCGCTCGGGTTCGGCAACGTGGTGCACGCGCTCGCCGACGAGGTCGGCACGGGGGCCACCGCGGCGGAGCTGCCGGTGTTGATGGACCGCCTCGACCGGGTGTGGGACGCGTTGGCGTTCGACGCGCCGTGGCAGTCCGAGCAGCAGAAGGACGAGGCCCGCACCGCCCTGGAGCGGTTCCTGTCCTGGCACACCAACGAGCGACACCGCACCGTCGCGGCCACCGAGCACGGCTTCGAGGTCGAGCTGACCGCGGGGGAGTACCGGGTGGTGGTCCGGGGCTCGATGGACCGGGTCGAGCGCGGCGAGGACGGGCTCGCGTACGTGGTGGACTTCAAGACCGGCCGCAGGCCGCCGACCCGGACCGAGGTCGAGGGGCATCCACAGCTCGCGGTGTACCAGGTGGCGGTCGCCAACGGGGCGCTCGACGACCTGCCCGGCTTCGCGGACGGCCGGCCCGGCTCCGGCGGCGCCGAGCTGATCCAGTTGCGTTCGGCGGACAAGGGTGAGACCGGGCAGCCGGTGGTGCTCGCCCAGGACCCGCCGCTGCCCGACCCGGACGGGGGTACGTGGGTGGGTGGCCTGCTCGCCGACGTGGCCGGTCGCATCATCGGCGAACGGTTCACCCCGACCGCGGGATCGCACTGCGACCGGTGTGATTTCCGCCGCTGTTGCAGTGCCCGTCCGGAAGGTCGGATGACGGTCGAGTAGCCGGATCGCCGGTGCCCGGCGATACCGGGCGGGGGTGGTGGGACGTGCGGATTTTGCCATCGCCATACTCGTGCGCAGGAACCCCGCTCCCGGGTTTCGGTCCCGCATCAAGGAGTTTCGTGCGCACTTCACGCATGGCCGTGATCGTCCCCGTCGTCGCCCTCGCCCTCGTCGGCCTGACCGCCTGCGGCGGCTCGGAGCAGAAGTCGAACGCGGGCACCGACGCCAAGGCGTTGGCCGACGAGGCGCAGCGACTGCTGAAGTCGGTCCCCGACTTCAAGATGGTCGGCAGCGGGCAGGACGAGGAAACGAAGATGGAGATGGACCTGTGTATCCGCAGCGGTGCGGACATGCAGGGCACGATGACGATCGACGGCAACCGTGTCGAGGTGATCTTCATCGGCAAGGACCAGTACATGAAGGCCGAGGCGCCCTTCTGGAAGATGATGATGGGCGAGTTCGTGCCGACGGGCATGCTCGACGAGGTCGTGTCGAAGATGGCCGGCAAGTACCTGAAGTCCCCGGTCGACGAGGAGGACGACGGCGTCTCGTCCATGACCGACTTCTTCGACGGCTCCACCGACGGGGTGACCAAGGGTGAGCCGGTCAAGATCGACGGCGTGAAGGTGATCCCGCTCAGCAAGAAGGACGACGAGGGCGAGACCACCACCCTCTACGTCCAGGAGAAGGGCAAGCCCTACCCGTTCATGGTCAAGTCGGAGGGCAAGAACAACGCCACGGCGAAGTTCACCAAGGGCAAGCAGAAGTGCGAGCCCACCGCTCCCGCCGAGTCGTTCACCAAGGAAGACCTGAAGGGGCAGTTCAAGGACGCCTGACCGGCGCCAGGCATCGGCCCCGCACCGCGACCGTTCCTGTCGCCGTGCGGGGCTAGTCTTCCTCGGTGCACGCCGTACTGACCGACCCGGACGACCTGTGTCGGCTGCTCGGGATCCCCTTCACCCCGGAGCAGCTGGACGCGGTGCTCGCGCCGCTCGCGCCGGGCGTGATCGTGGCCGGGGCCGGGTCGGGCAAGACCACGGTGATGACCGCCCGCGTGGTGTGGCTGGTGGGCACCGGACAGGTCCGGCCCGACCAGGTGCTCGGCCTCACCTTCACCAACAAGGCCGCCGGCGAGCTGGCCCAGCGGGTGCGCAAGGCGATCGGGCAACTGCGCGGCGGCGAGATCCCGGCCGACGAGGACGCCGGTGAGCCGACCGTGTCCACGTATCACGCGTTCGCCGGCCGCCTCCTCCAGGAGCACGGCCTGCGGATCGGCCTGGAGCCCTCGGCCCGGCTGCTCGCCGACGCGACCCGCTTCCAGCTCGCCGCCCGGGCCGCGCGCACCGCCCGCGGCCCCTTCCCCACGCTCACCGGCCGACTGCCCGACGTGGTCGCCGCCGTGCTGCACCTGGGCGGCGAGCTGGCCGAGCACCTGGTGTCGGTCGAGGAGCTGCGGGAATGGGACCGGGCCTTCGTGGCCGAGGTGGAGGCCGCCGCCAAACCCTCCGCCGCCGCCCGCAAGGCCGCCGACGCGGCCCGCAACCGGCTCGACCTGGCCCGACTGGTCGAGGCGTACGCGCGCGCCAAGAGCGGGCGGGACCTGCTCGACTTCGGCGACCAGATCGCCTACGCCGCCCGGATCGCCGGCGAGCGGCCCGAGGTCGGCGAGATCCTGCGCGACACCTACCGGGTGGTGCTCCTGGACGAGTACCAGGACACCTCGGTGGCCCAACGCGTGCTGCTCCAAGGCCTGTTCGGGCTCGGCCACCCGGTCACCGCGGTCGGCGACCCGTGCCAGGCCATCTATGGCTGGCGCGGCGCGTCGGTGGCCAACATCCACGAGTTCCCGGTGCACTTCCCGCACCGCGACGGCAGCCCCGCCGCCCGCTACTCGCTCTCCGAGAACCGGCGCAGCGGCGGCCGGATCCTGAGCTTCGCCAACGACCTGTCGGCGCCGCTGCGCACCCCCGAGAGCGGGGTGGAGGCGCTGCGCGCGGGGCCCGGGGCCGAGCACGAGGGCTGGACGGTCGCCGCGCTGCTGCCCACCCACGCCGAGGAGATCGACTGGCTCGCGGACCGGATCGGCACCGCGATCGGCACCGTCCTGGACAAGAACGGCGCCCCGATCACCGCCGGGGACGTCGCGGTGCTCGCCCGCACCGCCGCCGACTTCGCGGACATCCACGCCGCCCTGGTGCGGCGCGACATCCCGGTCGAGGTGGTCGGGCTGTCCGGGCTGCTGCACCTGCCCGAGGTGGCCGACCTGGTGGCGACCTGCGAGGTGCTGGACGACCCGACGGCCAACTCCGCGCTGGTGCGACTGCTGGCCGGGCCGCGCTGGCGGATCGGGCCGCGCGACCTGGCCCTGCTCGGGCGCCGGGCCGCCGAACTGGTCCGGGTCGAGCGGGCGGGCGCCGACGACGCCGACGCCCGTCTGGAGGAGGCGGTGGCCGGGATCGACCCGACCGAGGTGGTCTCGCTCTCCGACGCGCTCGCCGACCCCGGCGAGCAGTACCCGTTCTCCGCCGAAGCCCGCCGCCGGTTCGCCCGGGTGGCCACCGAGATCCGCGATCTGCGCCGGCACCTGGGCGAGCCGCTGATGGACCTGCTGCACCGGGTGCTCGCGGGCACCGGCCTGGAGGTCGAGCTGTCCGCCTCGCCGGGCGCGCTGGCCGCACGCCGCCGGGAGACGCTGCACACGTTCCTGGACGTCGCGGCGGGCTTCGCCGACCTGGACGGCGACCCCTCGCTGACCGCGTTCCTGGCCTTCCTGCGCACCGCCGCCGAGCACGACAAGGGCCTGGACGGCAGCCTGCCCACGGCCGGCGACTCGGTGAAGGTGCTCACCGCGCACAAGTCCAAGGGCCTGGAGTGGGAGGTGGTCGCCGTCCCCGGACTGATCGACGGCGTCTTCCCGAGCGTGCGCACGCAAACCAAGTGGATCACCAACGGCCGGGCCCTGCCGCACCCGCTGCGCGGCGACGCCGCCGCGCTGGCGGTGCTGCCCGACCTGACCCCCAAGGGCTTCAAGGCGTTCGACGCGGCCATGCGCGAACACCAGGAGACCGAGGAACTGCGCCTGGGCTATGTCACCTTCACCCGGCCCAAACAACTCCTGATCGGGTCCGGACACTGGTGGGGCCCCACCCAGAAGAAGCCGCGCGGCCCGTCCGACTTCCTCACCCGACTGCGTGACCACTGCCTGGCGGGCAACGGCACGGTCGAGGTGTGGACGCCCGAGCCCGCCGAGTCGGCCAACCCGCACCTGGCCGACGTCGTCGAGCACGCCTGGCCGCTGCCGCTGGATGCGACCGCGCTGATCGAGCGCCGCCGGGCGGCCGACGCCGTGCTCGCGGAGCTGGCCCGGCGCGAGGCGTCGCGCCGGGTCGACCACGCGGCCGAGCATCCGTCGGTGGAGCCGGAATTCGGGCCGGTCCGGGGGTACGACGAGCAGGTGCCCGTCGAGGCCTACGAGGCGTATGTCCCGGACGACCCGGAGCAGGACGCGC
The DNA here is from genome assembly GCF_053618075.1 of Embleya sp. NPDC055664. Lineage (NCBI taxonomy): Bacteria > Bacillati > Actinomycetota > Actinomycetes > Kitasatosporales > Streptomycetaceae > Embleya > Embleya sp. NPDC055664. The sequence goes on along the minus strand of NZ_JBSHGZ010000019.1, from coordinate 158,436 downwards.
CGCCGCCGGAGGAGGAGCCCCCGCCGCCGACCGACCCGGGCCCCGAGCCGGAACCCGAACCCGAGCCCGGCCCCGGGCCCTCGCTGCCCTCGCCCGATCACGACGACGCCGCCGAGCACATGGACGAGGTGCGTGCCGGGCACCCCGTGGTGGAGGGCCCGGTGCCGGGGTTCCACCCGGGGCCGACCCCGGACGAGCTGGCCCTGATCGAGTCGTGGGACCGGGACCTGATCCGGCTGGCCGAGGAACTGCGCCGCGGCCGGTCCGGGGTGCGCGAGGTGCCGCTGCCCGCGACGTTGACCGCGTCCCAGATGTTGCGCCTGTCCAACGACCCCGACGGGCTCGCGCGCGAGCTGGCCCGGCCGATGCCGCGCCCGCCCGCCCCGGCGGCCCGGCGCGGCACCCGCTTCCACGCCTGGGTCGAGTCGCTGTTCGGCGAGCGTCCGCTGCTCGAACCCGACGACCTGCCGGGCGCGGCCGACGAGGAGATCACCGACGAGGCCGACCTGCTCGCGCTCCAGGAGGCATTCCTGCGCACGCCCTACGGTCGGCGCGCCCCGCACCGGGTCGAGGCGCCCTTCCAGCTGTTCCTCGGCGGCCGGATCGTGCGCGGCCGGATCGACGCGGTCTACCGCGAGGGGGACGGGTTCGAGGTGGTCGACTGGAAGACCAACCGGGTCCACGACGCGGACCCGCTCCAGCTCGCCGTCTACCGGCTGGCCTGGGCCGAATACGCCGACGTGCCGCTGGAGAAGGTATCGGCGGCCTTCCTCTACGTGCGCTCCGGGGAACTCGTCCGGCCCAGAGGGCTGCCCGGCCGGGACGAATTGGAACAGTTGTTCCTGGAAGCCGATGAACCGGGCGACGATCCGGCGCGTTGATCCGGAGGAAACCCGGCAACGGTGAGGATGGGCCGATGCGGCCGGATTCCGACACTCGTATGGTTTATGAGGATCGACACGACGGCGAACTTCGAACGGGACGGGAAACGGCACCGGTGCGCGGAACAGCACAGACGAGACGGGCACTGCGGCTCGTCGGCGTTGCGGGTGATCGCCCGCTGCTGCCGGTGATCGACCTGATCCTGCGCCTGCTGCCCTTCCTGGTGATCCTCGCGGTCGTCGTGCTGGCCGCAGCGACCCCGGAGAACGTGCACGTGGGTCCGCTGCTCGCGGTGGCGCCGGCGTTGTCCGGCCTCACCCAGACGGCGCCGCGCGGCCCGCTGATCACCGGCGGTGTCGCGGCCGTGGTCTCGGTGGCGCTGGCCGCGCTCGGCCAGGGCCGGGGCGGCGGCGAACCGTACGTCACGCTGGTCTCGGTCGCGCTGGTGACCACCACCGCGTGGCTGGGCGTACACGTGCGCATGCGCCAGGAGCGCACCATCGAGGAGGTGCGCAGCGTGGCCGAGGCGGCCCAGGAGGTGCTGTTGCCCCAGGTGCCCGGCACGGTGGGCCCGCTCACCGTCGGCGTGCGCTACCGCGCGGCGGCGGCGGAGGCGCGGATCGGCGGCGACCTGTACGAGGTGGTGCCCACGCCGTTCGGCATCCGTGTGGCGATCGGCGACGTGCGGGGCAAGGGCCTCGGCGCGGTGCGCACCGCCGCCGCCGTGCTCAGCGCGTTCCGCGAGGCGGCCTACGAGGAGCCGGACCTGCCCGGCGTGGCCCGCCGGCTCTCGGCCAGCCTGGAGCGGCGACTCGGCGAGAACGACGAGGAGTTCGTCACGCTGATCCTGCTCGGCTTCCCGCCGGAGCCGGCGTGCGTGGACATCCTCAACTGCGGCCACCCCGCGCCGCTGCTGCTGCGCGCGGCTCGCGCGCAGGCGCTGGATCCGCCGACCCCGACCCCGCCGCTGGGCATCATGGACCTGCGCCGGCTCGACCTGCCGGTGTTGCGGGTGCCGCTGTTGCCGCGGGACCGGCTGCTGCTGTACACCGACGGCATCATCGAGGCGCGCAACCCGGCCGGCGAGTTCTATCCGCTGCCCGATCGGGCGCCGGACTCGCTGCCCGGAGTGGAGGACACCCTCGACCGGCTGGAGGCCGACGTGCGGCGACACGTGGGCCGACCGCTCCAGGACGACGCGGCGATGGTGCTCCTGGAGTACACCCCGGTGGTGGCCCGCCCCGAGGAGCTGCGCGGGGCCCGGCTGAGCGCCTGACGCCCGGGCTCAGCCGACCTTCACCTCGACCACCAGGGCGCAGTGGTCGGAGACGCCGAGGCGGACCGCCTCGGTGCGGCGCACCGCCTCGGGGCCGATGCCGTATCCGAGCACGTGGTCGAACTGGACCCTCGGGTGGTACGAGGGGTAGGTGGGCACGCGGGCCAGCGAGCGCCAGCGCACCGCGCCCGCGCCGCGTCCGCGCCGGCCGACCACCGCCTGCGGGATCCGGCCGGGCAGGTTGAAGTCGCCGAGCAACAGTTGCGGACCGGGCAGGTCGGCGGTGGAGCGGCGGATCCGGGCGAGTTGGGAGATGTTCCAGCCGGGTACGAAGGACAGATGCGCCGCGAGCACCGTGAACGGCCCGTGCGGGCCCTCGACCACCGCCGCGAGCACGCCCCGGGGCTCGTCCGGCACCCGGGTCAGGCCGGGCCGACCCTGCACCCGCAGCGGCAGGCTCAGCGGCGCGGCCGGGAAGCGCCGGACCCGCCAGCGCGAGACCGGCAGCCGGGACAGCAGCGCGATGCCGTATCCGGGCCCGCCCTCGCCCCGCTCGTCCGCCGCGTAGACCCGGCGCTCGTCCGGAACCGGCGGCTCCTCCGTCCACCCCGACACCGGCGCCGGGACGCCGTGCACCGAGGCCAGGAAACGCCACTGGGACATGCCGAGCGCCTCGGCCGCGATCGCCGCCTGATCGGCGCCGCCGGAGCGCTCCTGGTGCCGGTCCACCTCCTGCAGGGCCACGATGTCGGCGTCCAGATCGGCCAGCGCGGCGCGCAGCCGATCCGGGTGCGACGCGCCGTCGGCGAGGTCCATGCCGTGCAGGAGATTGAAGGTCGCGACACGCAACGTGGTCATCGGCCGACGGTAACCCGCCCGCCGCCCTGCCGTGCGCTTTCCACCCGGCGACGGCCGCGTGCCGCCTGCGCGGGGGTCGGGCATATGGTCGAATCCATGAGCATCACCGACCGCGGCGTCGTCGAATACATAGGCGCCCACGCCGACGACTTCCTCGCCGATCTGCGCACCTGGCTGGCCATCCCCTCGATCTCCGGCGACCCCGCGGCCGCGGCCGACGTCGAGCGCAGCGCGTGGTGGCTGGGCGGCGCGCTGCGCGACACCGGCTTCCCCACCGTCGAGGTGTGGGAGACGCCCGGGCTGCCGGCCGTTTTCGCCGAGTGGCCCTCGGCCGACCCGGACGCGCCGACGGTGCTCGTGTACGGACACCACGACGTGCAGCCCGCGGCGCTCGCCGACGGATGGAGCACGCCGCCGTTCGAGCCGACCGACGTCGGCGACCGGCTGTACGCGCGCGGCGCCGCGGACGACAAGGGGCAGGTCCTGTTCCACCTGCTCGGGGTGCGGGCGCACCTGGCGGCGACCGGACGTACCACCCCCGCGGTGAACCTCAAGCTGATCGTGGAGGGCGAGGAGGAGTCCGGCTCGCCGCACCTGGAGGCGCTGCTGCGCGAGCGTCGCGACCGGCTCGCCTGCGACGTCGTGGTGGTCTCCGATACCGGGATGTGGGGCGCGGACACCCCCAGCACCTGCACCGGGATGCGCGGCCTCGCCGAGGTGCAGATCGACTTCCACGGCCCGAGCGCGGACATCCACTCCGGCTCCTTCGGCGGCGCCGTGCCCAACCCGGCGACCGCGCTGGCCCGGCTGATCGCCGCGCTGCACGACGAGGACGGGCACGTCACCATCCCCGGCTTCTACTCCGGGGTCGGCGAACTCACCGAGTACGAGCGGGAGTCGTTCGCCAAGCTGCCGTTCGACGAGAGCGTGTGGCTGGGCAACGCCAAGTCCGGCGCGGCGGCCGGCGAGGTCGGATACAGCACCCTGGAGCGGGTCTGGGCGCGCCCGACGGCCGAGGTCAACGGCATCTGGGGCGGCTACATCGGCCCCGGTCGCAAGACCATCGTGCCCACCTCGGCGCACGCGAAGGTGTCCTTCCGGCTGGTGGACCGGCAGGACCCGGACGAGATCGAGCGGGTCGTGCGCGCGTGGGTGAGCGAGCGGGTGCCCGCCGGGATCCGCTGCGAGCTGGACTTCGGCACCGGCGTCCGGCCCTGCCTGACCCCGCTCGACCACCCCGCGCTGCGGGCGGTGGTGCGGGCGATGGGCCGCGCGTTCGACACCGAGATCCTGTACACCCGCGAGGGCGGCTCCGGGCCGGAGGCGGACCTTCAGGACGTGCTGCGCGCGCCGGTGGTCTTCCTGGGCGTCTCGCTGCCCGACGACGGCTGGCACTCGATCGACGAGAAGGTGGAGAAGCCGCTGCTGCTCAAGGGCGCGGAGGCCGCCGCGTACCTCTGGGAAGAGCTGGCCGCGAGCCGACTCGACGCCGCGGCGGGGAGGGACGAGCGTTGATCCGCCCCAAGCCCGTCGCCGGGCAGGCACTGGCCCGATCCGCGCTCGACCGGGCCTCCGAACACCGCCTGGACCAGGCGTGGCTGGACGCGGCGTGGGCGCGGCCCGACACGCGCGTACTGGTCCTGGCGCAGGGCCGGGCCCGCTGGTCGGGCGAGGCGGGCGAACCCCGCCTGCTCCTGGTCGACTCGGCGAGCGCGCCGGTGGGCGAGCGCCGGTTGCTCGGCCTCGACGCGGCCGGCGTGGCGTACTTCGCGGTGGACGTCGAGAAGTTGCCGGAGCCCGCCGAGGACGGACACGAGGGCGGCCTGCGCGAGTTGGGCACGCTGCTCGACGACCGGGACGCGGGGCTGCTCGTGCACGCCACCGGACTGCACCACTGGCATCGCACGCACCGGTTCTGTGCCCGCTGCGGGCAGCCGACGGAGTCGGCCGCGGCCGGGCACGTGCGGCGCTGCCCGGCCTGCGGCACCGAGCACTATCCGCGCACCGACCCGGCGGTGATCATGCTCGTGCTCGACCGGGACGACCGCTGCCTGCTCGGCCGCCAACCGCAGTGGCCCGAGCGGCGCTGGTCCACCTTCGCGGGCTTCGTCGAGCCCGGGGAGTCGCTGGAGCAGGCGGTGGCGCGCGAACTGCACGAGGAGGTCGGCGTGGTGACGTCGGCCACCACCTACGTGGCGAGCCAGCCGTGGCCGTTCCCCTCCAGCCTGATGCTGGGCTTCATGGCCTACGCGGTGGACGACAGGGTGCACGTGGACGGCGAGGAGATCTCCGAGGCCCGCTGGTTCGACCGCGCCGAGTTCAAGGAGGCGATCGACACGGGCGAGGTGCTGATGCCCGGGTCGTTGTCCATCGCCCGGTACCTGATCGAGAAGTGGTACGGCGGCCCGCTGGACGAGGGCAACCACTGGTGAGCGCGGGGTGAACACGCTCCGGCCGGGTCGGCGACGAGTCTTCGTCGCGGACCCGGCCGGGGAGACCGTGCTAGCACGTGGGTGCGCTCAGGCGGCCAGTTCCGACACGGCGGCCTTGACCTGGGCCAGGCTCGGGTTGGTCGCGGTCCACAGCGGCGCGCCGCCGTCGGCGGGCAGGATGACCAGCGTCGGCACGGTCTGGTTGCCGCCGTTGACGCTCATCACGAAGTCGGCGGCCGCGGGGTCCTGCTCGATGTTCACCTCGGTGTAGGCGATGCCCTCGCGCTCCATCTGGCTCTTCAGCCGGCGGCAGTAGCCACACCAGGTCGTGCTGTACATCGTCACGGGGGCCGACATCGTCATGCGCTCCTTTGTGTTCGCCCGGTCCGGGAACGGCTGTCCCCAAGCCAAACGTGCGCCCCCTCGGTTTGATTCCACCGGGTTCCCGGGCCTGTGCACATCGGGGCCGCTGTGCACAACCGGCCTCGGTGCGGCGCGATGCCTGAGAGGATGTGCCGATGATCGCTTCCCCCGACGACGTCCTCGACGCGCTCGATCCCGAGCAGCGGCGGGTGGCCGAGGCCGTCGACGGCGCGGTGTGCGTGCTCGCGGGCGCGGGCACCGGCAAGACGCGGGCGATCACCCACCGGATCGCCTACGGCGTGCTCTCTGGCGCGATGCAGCCCGGACAGACCCTGGCGGTCACCTTCACCGCGCGGGCCGCGGGGGAGCTGCGCGGCCGGCTGCGCGATCTGGGCGTCCCCGGCGTACAGGCGCGTACGTTCCACTCGGCGGCGCTGCGCCAGCTGTCCTACTTCTGGCCGAAAGTGTTCGGCGGGCCGCCGCCGCAGCTGGTCGAGACCAAGATCATGCTGGTCCGCGACGCGGTGGCGCACTGCCGTCTGCGCGCCGATCGGGCCGAGCTGCGCGACATCACCGGCGAGATCGAGTGGGCCAAGGCCACCCAGACCGCGCCCGACGACTACCCGGGCGCGGTGCTCGCGGCGGGCCGCAAGCCGCCGCGCGCCGCCGCCGAGATCGCGCACGTCTACGCGGCCTACGAGAAGATCAAGTCCGGCAAGGGCCGGATGGACTTCGAGGACGTGCTGTTGCTCACCATCGGACTGCTCGACGAGCGGCCCGAGGTGCGCGAGGCGGTGCAGGCGCAATACCGGCACTTCACCGTGGACGAGTACCAGGACGTCAACCCGCTCCAACAGCGCCTGCTCGACCTGTGGTCGACCGGGGCCCGCAGCCTGTGCGTGGTCGGCGACGCGAGCCAGACCATCTACTCGTTCACCGGCGCCACACCCGCCTACCTGCTCGGATTCCGCCGCCGCCATCCCGACGCGAAGCTGGTCGAGCTGGTCCGCGACTACCGTTCGACCCCGCAGGTGGTGGGCCTGGCCAACCGGCTGCTCGCGCGCGCCGGCGGCGAGGCGGCCAAGCACCGGCTCCAGCTGATCTCGCAGCGCGGCACCGGCCCGGAGCCCGACTTCGTCGAGCACGCCGACGAGCAGGCCGAGGCGGAGAGCACCGCGAAGCGCATTCGCGCGCTGATCGACGAGGGGGTGCGGCCCGCCGAGATCGCCGTGTTGTTCCGCACCAACGCGCAGTCCGAGTCCTACGAGCAGGCGCTCGCCGACCAGTCGGTGGCATACCTGCTCAAGGGCGCCGAGCGGTTCTTCGAGCGGCCCGAGATCCGGCAGGCGATGGGTTTCCTGCGCGCGCACGCGATCTCCGGCGGCACCGACGCGGAGGCCGGGCCGCTGGCCGCCGAGGTGCGCGCGGTGCTCGGCGGCACCGGCTGGAGCGCGGAGCCGCCCGCGGGATCCGGCCAGGCCCGGGAGACATGGGAGTCGGTGGCCGCGCTGGTCCGGCTGGCCGAGGAGTTCGCGGTCAAGCGGCCGCAGGCGTCGCTGCGCGACTTCACCGTCGAGCTGGCCGAGCGGGCGAGCGCCCAGCACGCGCCCACGGTGGAGGGCGTGACGCTCGCGTCGTTGCACGCGGCCAAGGGGCTGGAGTGGGACGCGGTATTCCTGGTCGGCCTCAACGAGGGCATGATGCCGATCTCCTACGCCGACACCCCGGACAAGATCGAGGAGGAGCGCCGACTGCTCTACGTCGGGGTGACCCGGGCGCGTGAGCGGTTGACCCTGTCCTGGTCGCTGGCCCGCACCCCGGGTGGGCGCGGGCGTACGGCCTCGCGGTTCCTGGACGGGCTGCGCGGCCCCGACGGCGGGCGCGGCGTCGGCTCGGCGCGGCCCGACGCGTACCGCTCGCCCGGCACCGGGGCGAGCCCGGGCGGTGTGGTCCGGCCCCGGCGCAAGGTCGGCCCGGTGCGCTGCCGGGTGTGCGCGCGGGCACTCCAGGACGCCGCCGAGCGCAAGATCGGGCGCTGCCTGGACTGCCCGTCGGACGTGGACGAGTTCCTCCTTGGGCAACTGCGCGAGTGGCGACTGCGCCGGGCCGACGAGCACAGCCAGCCCGCCTTCGTGGTCTTCACCGACGCGACGCTCACCGCGATCGCCGAGACCCGTCCGCTCAACGAGCGCCAACTCGCCGCGATTCCGGGGGTGAGCCGGACCAAGCTGGAGCGATTCGGTGACGACGTGCTCGCGCTGTGTGCCGGCCACGACCTGGCGATCGAGCCCGATCCGGACGACTACGGGCACATTCCGGAGGTCGAACAGGACCTCGAGTCGGCCATCGAGGATGCCCCCGACGGGGGGTGAGATGCGAGGGGTTTCCCTCGAGTGATGAGGGCCATGCAATAAATCGTTTGCGCCTTGCTCCAAACCGCATCTACGCTCACGAGCACGGTCGGAACGTTCGACCGTGCTCGTCCATGAAACCTGGAAGCACCCCTGCGGTGTTGCCCCGAAACCCTCTCGGAAGGAGGTGAACGTCGTGATTACCAGGAACTTGAAAGCCCAGCGTCAGGCGTTCGCCGTCACTCCGGTCGTGGTGTCGGTGGGCTCCGCCAAGCTGTCGCATGCCGATCTCTCCGTGTCCACGTCCGGCCTGGCCGGGCTCCCCGTGGTGACGTCCTATGCCGGGACCGATGCCCTGATCACCGCCTCCGCGCGACTGCGCGGCAACGGCAGTGGTGTGTCCGCAGCAGCGGGTGCCTCAGGACTCGTCGGTCTGGCGGACAGCGCCGAGGGTCCGTGGCAAGGCGAGCAGGCGGCGAAGGCGCGTCGCGACGAGCGACCGTCGAGCGCGGCGGCTTGCGAGCAGGCGCAGAAGCAGGAATCGCAGCGGGCCAGTGGCATGACCATGGCCGGCTTTGCCGGGAACAACGGGTATCCGTCCTGGAGGAACAGGACCTGACGAGACGTCAGGTCGGCACCCTCCAGGGCCGCGGAATCCCGAACACCGGGATCCGCGGCCCTTGTCTTTTGTCGGCTGTCAGCAAAAACCGAGTAGCGACCACCGGGGACGCGAGTCCCACGAATCACAGGAGCACCACGTGCCCCACGGCAAACCCCCCGCACCCGGCAGTACAGCCACAGCGACATCGGAGGTAGACCTGATGACCCTCACCGGTTTCGAGGACGTCGAGCAGCTCGAGTCCACGATCCCCTGCCGTTCCTACGACCCCGAGGTCTTCTTCGCCGAGTCCCCGGAGGACGTCGAGTACGCGAAGGCCCTGTGCCGCGAGTGCCCGGTGCGCGAGATGTGCCTGCAGGGCGCGCTCGAGCGCCGCGAGCCCTGGGGCGTGTGGGGCGGCGAGCTCTTCGTGCAGGGCGTCGTCGTCGCCCGCAAGCGTCCCCGTGGCCGTCCGCGCAAGACGGAGGTCGCCGCGTGACCCCCCCGGCGGGACCCCGACGTACCAGGACCAGAGATCGCGCGTACGCGCAGGAACCCATGAAGCACATTCACGACACGAACGCAGTTCTTCCCATGGACAGGAGCCGGGAGTTGCATCTGATCAACGAAGCCCTGGCGAGGGCTCGGATGGATCAGGAGCTCCGCGAGGCGGAGCTCCAACGCAGGGCGTACCACGTCCGGATGGCGCGCAGGATGCGTCGTCGGGCCGAGGTCGCCTCCATGCGGGCGCGCCGGGCGCTGGCCATCGCGGTGATGTAGTCGAGCCGGTTCGCACGAACGCCGAAGGGCGGGCACCCCACCAAGGGGGCGCCCGCCCTTCGGCGTTCGCGCGGATCGGCGCCGGGGTCGACCGGCTGGGCGGTGCCTAACGGCCGGCGGTGTCCGCGTCGCCCGTCGCGTTCTTCGGGGCCGGCGCGTCGGCCGGTGCGTCGGCCGGGTCGTCCTCGATCTCCTCGATGTCCTCGAACTCCTCGATCGCCTCGAGGGAGAAGTCGAACTCCTCGGCCTCGTAGTCGTCTTCGAAGCCGGGCAGCCAGGTGGCCAGTTCCTCGCGGAAGGGGGCGGTGGCGCCCAGCTGACACAGCACGCCGATGGTGCTCAGCGTGACCCGGTGGATCAGCAGATAGCTCGGCGGCAGGTTGAGCTGGCGGGCCAGCGCGGAGGCGGGATTGCGCGGGTCGCCGATCCGCGCGCCCTGTTCGCGCATCCACGCGCGGGTGAAGGTGAACTCCTCGACCTCGGCCGGTTCCAGGAACGGCAGCAGGTAGTCCAGCACCTCGCCGGCGTCCAGCTTGATCGACGGCTTGACGAAGCCCTCGGTGCGCAACACCTGCATGACGCTGTCCGCGTCGCCGTCGAGCGCGAGCCGAAAGGCCCGGCCGATCGGCTCGGGCAGCCCCTCGGGCAACCGGTTGACCGTGCCGAAGTCCAACACGCCCAGGCGCCCGTCGGCCAGCAGCCGGAAGTTGCCCGGGTGCGAGTCGGCGTGCAGCATGCCGGTGCGGGCCGGACCGGAGAACAGGAAGCGGGTGAGCATGTGCCCGGCCCGGTCGCGCTCCTCCCGGGTGCCCTTGTCGATCACCTTGGACAGCGGTGTGCCGTCCATCCACTCGGTGATCAGCACCCGTTCGGTCTGGTGCACCACGTGCGGCACGAAGATGTCGGGGTCGCCGTCGAACTCCACGGCGTGCGCGGTCTGCGCCTCCGCCTCCAGCTGGTAGTCGAGCTCCTCGGCCACCCGGGCCTTGAGTTCGGCGATCAGCGGCTTGACGTCGATGCCCGGGATCAGTGCGCCGGCGAAACGGGCCACGTGACCGAGCTGGTTGAGGTCGGAGATCAGCGCGTCGCCGGCCCCGGGGTATTGGATCTTGACCGCGACCGTGCGGCCGTCGTGCCAGACCGCCCGGTGCACCTGGCCGATCGAGGCGGCGGCCGCGGGCGTCTCGGAGAACTCCTCGAACAACGTGCGCCAGTCGTCGCCGAGGTTGTCCGCGAGCGCCTTGTGCACGGTGCGCGCGGGCATCGGCGGCGCCGCGTCCTGAAGTTTGGTCAGGGCCGAGCGATAGGGCCCGGCCACCTCCTCGGGCAGCGCCGCCTCGAACACCGACAGGGCCTGCCCGAGTTTCATCGCGCCGCCCTTCAACTCCCCGAGCACCTTGAAGAGTTGTTGCGCGGTGCGCGCCTGCAGCTCCGCCGCGACGATCTCGGCCGGTCTGCCGCCGATGCGCCTGCCCAGGCCCAGTGTCGCCCGACCGGCCACCCCCAGCGGGAGGGACGCGAGCTTGGCGGTGCGGGTGACGGCCCTGCGCGGAAGATCGCTCACGCGACCCATTGTGTCCGACTCGGCGGCGCGGCATGTGTGATGGGGCCCACGTCTTGCGCCGGGCGGGTGGCGCCGCAGTCGCAGCGCGCGTGCGGCGCCCAGCTCCGGCGCCGGGTCAGCCCGTCGGGCAGCTCGATCTCCACAGTCCCGTCCACGGTGGTGGGCAGCCCGCCGTCGAGGAAGGTGAGCACCTGGAGCGCGGCCCGGGCGGCGACCTCGGTGGCCAGCACCACGTCGCACGGCGGCTCGCCCGGACCGGGCGCGGCCGCGAGTTGGGCGAGCAAGCGCGGCCAACCCGGATCCCGGTCGCTGCGGGCCAGGTCCAGACACCGACCGCAGGCCGAGCGGCCGACCAGGACGAACGGCCCGATCACCCCCGTGGTCTCGCGGATGTCGGCGTACAGGTGTGGCACCCGCTGTCGGATCAGCCGGGCGCCGGGGGCCGGATCCGGACGGCCCTCCGGGACCAGCACCGCGACGTCGGGCGTGCCCCGCCCGGCGGGCAGCGCGCAGCGCACCCCCGGAGCCAACCGGCGCAGCGCGGCCCGCACGGTGGTCTCCCGGCGCGGCCGCTCCGCGTCCCAGCCGTAGGCCACCGGCCCCGCATCGCCCGCCCGCACCGGTCGGCGATCCGCGGGCACCACGTGCCCGACGCCGGCGGCGGCGAGCAGCCCGGCCACCGCCGCGCCCACCCGACCGGCGCCGTGCACCGCCACCACCGCCCGCGAGCGCCGGTCCAGCGCGGCCAGGCCCGCGCCGCCGCTGCCGTGCACCAGGGCCAGCGAGGTCAGGTCCGGGCCGAGTCGGGCCCGCTCGTGCGGCAGCGCCGGCACCGGGGTGGGCCGCCCGGACGCGTCCTCGAGCACGTCCTCCCGGGCGAGCAGGTCGAGCACCGCCGCGGCCCGGGCACGGGGCAGGCCGACGCGGTCGGCGAGTTCGTAGGTCCGGGCCAGGTCCCGGGTGCCGTCCAGGTGTTCCACGAAGCGGGTGGTGACCGGGTCGAGCCCGCCCAGCAGCACCGCCCGAGCCGGGTCCAGGCCCAGTTGCAGGGTCTGTCGATCGCGCCACAGCCGGCGCAGGGCGGGCTTGAGCAGCGGACGCATGGGCGGCCTCCGAGGGGACGGTACGCGCGGACGAACGGCGACGACCGAGGCCCGACGTACCGGGCTCGACCGGCCCCAGCGTGCCCGCCGGCGACCGGACCGGGTATTTCGTTGTCCACAGCCCGCGTATGAATATGCTATTTGGAAATATTAGGCACAGAACAATGGAATGGGAGCTATCGCGCGAATAGTGCTTATACCCGCGAATATGCCCGCGAAAAGCGATGCGGAATATCCCCCGCCGGCCCGAAGCGGGCGCGCCCTGTCGGTGCCGTCGGTTAACGTCCTGGTTGTGGTCGCGGATCCCGGGGTCGGACACGACATGCTGTCCGGAGCCCCGTACCAGGGTGCCGTCGAGGTGCGTCGCAGCGCCCGACGGAAACGAACCGTATCGGCGTACCGGGACGGGGACCGAACCGTGGTCCTGCTGCCCGGCCGCATGACGCAGACCGAGGAGAAACGCTGGGTCGGCGTGATGCTGGAGCGCCTGGCCGCCCAGGAGCGCCGCCGACGCCCCAGCGACGAGGACCTGGCCGTGCGTGCCCGGGAGTTGTCCGCCCGCTATCTCGACGGCCGGGCCGAGCCCGCGAGCGTGCGCTGGGTGGGCAACCAGAACACCCGCTGGGGTTCGTGCACACCGGTCGACGGCACCATCCGGCTCTCCACCCGCCTGCGCGGTATGCCGACCTATGTCGTCGACTATGTATTGCTGCACGAGTTGGCGCATTTGCTGGTGCCCGGACACGGACCGCGTTTTTGGACGCTGCTCGCCGCATATCCGCGCACCGAACGCGCACGGGGATATCTGGAGGGCGTCGCGACCGCGAGCGGGCTGGCGATGAGCGACGAGGCCGACACCGATCCGGCCGCCGTCGAGCCGCCGCGGACCGGGGCCGAACCACCGGCGCCGACCCGGGGGCGCGCCCCCGCGGCCGGCGCGCGCGGCGCCCGCAAGGGCACCGCCGCTGCGGACGGTACCCGGGCGGGGACAACGCGCGATCGGGCTGCCCGCAAGCCTCGCGGCTGACCGGGATCCGGCTCGGCACAGTCGTCGCGGCGCCGGATTCGGGCGTATAGCGTGAGGCGCGTACGCGGACGGAGCGGTCGCGGACATGTGCCCGCCGGGGGGCACGAGCGGCCCGCCCCGGCGCGCAGCCGTACCCCGACCGGGGCGCAGCCGATGTTGTAGCGTGCCGAGCGCGGCGGGGACCCAGGTGGTGGGCGCCCGCACCGCCGGCGGCGGAAAAGCGGGGAAGGGAGCCACACAGTGGTCGAGTTCAGGAAGGGACAGAAGTCGAAGCTGTCCGACCTGACCGCGGGGACCGATCTGTATGTCGGGGTGCGGTTGGATGCCCCCGGGCTGACGTTCGACATCGCGTGCTTCGGGTTGGACGCGGGCGAGCGGCTGTCCGACGATCGGTACTTCGTCTTCTTCAACCAGCCCAAGTCGCCCGAGGCGTCGATCCAACTCCTCGGCGCGCAGGCCGGCGACACCGAGTCCTTCCGGGTGACCCTCGATCGGGTCCCGCCGCACGTCAACAAGCTCGCGTTCACCGCGACGATCGACGGCGACGGGGTGATGTCCCAGGTCGGGTCCGGCTATCTGCGGATCGTGGCGGGCGGCCAGGAGGTCGCGCGCTACTCGTTCACCGGGCGCGAGTTCAGCACCGAGCGCGCGGTGATGATCGCCGACATCTACAAGAAGGACGTCTGGCGGATCTCCGCCGTCGGCCAGGGCTTCGACGGCGGACTGCGCGCGCTCCTGGAGAACTTCGGCGGCGAGGTCGCCGAGGACGAGCCGGAGCAGGCGTCCGCGCCCGCGCCGGTGCCGCCCGGCGGGGCACCCGGATTCGCCCCGCCCGGCGCCGGCGTGCCGCCGCAGCAGCACCAATCGCCGCCGTCCTTCGGCCCGCCCGGTGGTGGCCCGCCGCCGCCCCCGCCCGCGCCCACGCCGAACTTCGGGCCGCCGCCCGGCGCGCCCCAGCCGGTCGGCGCGATGCCGCACGGCGGTCCGCCGCCCGGCCACGACGGCCCGCCCCACTACGGCGGCACCCCGCCGCACGGTGCCCCCGGCGGCTACCCGCCGCCGCCCGGCCCGCCGCAGTACCAGCAGGGCCCGGGCACGCCGCCGCACGGCGCGCCGGGTGGTTACCCGCCCCCGCCCGGTCCCGGCGGCTACCCGAACCCGAACCAGACGCCGCACCAGGGGCACATGGCGCCGCCCGCGCCTCCCGGCACGGGTCAGCCCGGTGGTTACCCGCCGCCGCCCGGCCCCGGGGGCTACCCGCCGCCCGGCCCGCCCGGACCCGGCGGCTACCCCGGCCAGGGGCAGCCCGGCCAGATGCAGCCCACGCTCCAGATGCCGGTCCCCGGCGGCCCGGGCGGACCGCCGCCCGGCCAGGGCATGCCCCCCGGCCCGGGGATGCCCCCCGGTCCCGGCATGCAGGGCGTCGGCGTCGCGACGCCCGAGCCCGCCTTCCAGTACGGCATCGACCAGTACCGCGAGGTGCCCGCCGGCGGTCGCTGGAGCCAGCAGAACCCCAAGATGGTCCGCGTCGACGTCTCCGGCGGCAAGGTGATCGCCCGCCAGGGCGTCATGGTGGCCTACCAGGGCGACGTGAAGTTCAAGTTCCAGGGGCAGAGCCTGCGCAACCGGTTCGACAACCGGCAGACCGGCCAGTCGCTCGAACTGATGCGCTGCGAGGGCAGCGGCGAGGTGTTCCTCGCCGAGGACGCCGCGCACCTGCACCTGGTCGAACTCCAGGGCAACAAGCTGTTCGTCAACGTGGCCAACGTGCTCGCGTTCGACGAGGGGCTGACTCTGGAGCCGGCCCGCGTCGAGGGCGTGGGCATCCCCGGCGGCGCGCTGTTCGCGCAGACCTTCACCGGTCAGGGCACGGTCGTGATCAAGACCAGGGGCATCCCGCTGGTGTTGCCGGTGCAGGGGCCGACCTTCGCGGACAGCAACGCGATCGTGGCCTGGACCGGTACCCAGATGCAGGTCTCCACCACGACCCAGATGCGGCTGCGCCGTACCGCGTTCCCCGGGCACAGCGGCGAGACGGTCAACCTGCAGTTCCGCTGCCCGCCGCAGGCCAACAACTTCATCGTCGTCCAGCCCTACGAGGTGTGAGGGGAACATGGATCAGCAACTGATCGCCGCGTACGGGCAGACCGCCCCCCAGGCGCGGATGAGCGCGCACGGCCACAAGATCTGCCGGGCCAACATCCAACCCGGCGCACCCGGTGTGCTGGCCAAGCAGGGCTCGATGATCGCCTACGAGGGCTACATCACCTTCGAGGGCTACGGCCAGGGCATGCAGCGCCGGGTGACCGGCGGGATCACCGGCGAACGTATGCAGTTGATGCGGTGCACCGGACAGGGCGACATCTACTTCGCCGACTACGGCGCCGACGTGGCCATCATGCAGCTCAACCCGGGTGAGGGCCTGTCGGTCAACGCGAGCAACATCCTCGCGTTCGACGAGAACCTGGAACACCGGATCAAGATGGTGAGCGGGGTCACCGCGAAGTTCAGCGGCAACGGCCTGTTCAACATGGAGCTGTCCGGTCAGGGCTGGGTGGCGATCACCACGCGCGGCACCCCGGTGGTGCTCAACCCGGCCGAGCGCGAGACCTACGTCGACCCCGACGCGCTGGTCGCCTGGAGCACCAGCCTCAAGGTCGGCACCAAACGCTCGATGCGCCTCGGCGGCATCGTCGGGCGCGGTTCCGGCGAGGCGATGCAGGTGTCCTTCAAGGGCAACGGCTTCGTCGTCGTGCAACCGGCCGAGGACGCCACCGACCGTTTCCACGTGCGCGGCTGACCGCGAGCCAAGGAGGAACACCGTGCAGAGCTCGCTTTTCGGCCACGCGCCGGTACACAACCCCGAGCGGTACAGCTTGCAGAACGAGCACATGCTCAAGGTCCAACTCGGCAACGGGCACCCGGACCACTGCCTGGCCCGGGTCGGCTCGATGGTGGCCTACCAGGGCGCGATCGACTTCGACGGAAACCTGCGCAGCGGCGCCGAACAGCAGGCCGCCACGGCCACCGGCGAACAGCTCCAGCTGATGCGCGCGCAGGGCACCGGCACCATGTGGCTGGCCAACATGGCCCAGTCGATCCACGTGCTCGACCTCGACTTCGAGGGACTGAGCGTGGACGGGCAGTACGTACTGGCCCTGGACAGCACGCTGAGCTGGAACGTGGTCGCCATCGAGAGCGCCCAGTCGGTCGCCGGCGCCGGGTCGTACAACCTCGACATCAGCGGCAACGGCAAGATCGCGCTGATGACCTCGGGCAAGCCGCTGATCATGCGGGTCAGCCACGGCGCCGAGGTGTTCGCGGACGCCGACGCCGTGATCGCGTGGAGCAGCCGGTTGCAGATCAGCATGCAGGCGCAGACGAACTCGGCCCGGATCTACCGCCGCCGCCGGGGCACCGGCGAGGGCTGGAACATGGCCTTCATGGGCGAGGGCTACGTGGTGGTCCAGCCCAGCGAACTGCTCCCGCCGGTCGAGTTCATCCAGCCCGGCGGCTACCTCGCCAACCGCGGTCTCGGCCAGGACGGCGGGGTCCGCGGCAACACCTGGGGCCAGTAGCACCCGGGCCCGGGAAACCGGGGAACAGCGACGCCGAGGGGCGGGCCCCCCCCACCCCGGGGGGGGGCCCCCCGGGGGGGGGACGGGGGTTTTGGGGTTGGCGCCCGGGGGGCGGGCCACCGAACACGGGGGCGGGCCCGGGGAAC